>NZ_JBSFDD010000023.1:0-130974 GCF_053593715.1 Streptomyces sp. NPDC002125
ACGGTGTTCGTGTTCCCTGGTCAGGGTTCGCAGTGGGTGGGGATGGGTGCGGCGCTGCTGGACGGCCCGCCCGGAACGGCGCGGCGGAACGTTCACTCTCTATGCGCGTAGAGTCAGTCAGGACTCTCGCCCACCCCTCCGGCCGGAAGGACTCACCTCCCATGGACGCCATCTCCGTCATCCGCACCAAGCGGGACCGGGGCGAGCTCAGCCCCGAGCAGATCGACTGGGTCATCGACGCGTACACCCGCGGCGAGGTCGCCGACGAGCAGATGTCCGCGCTGGCCATGGCCATCCTGCTGAACGGGATGAACCGCACCGAGATCGCCCGCTGGACCGCCGCGATGATCGCCTCCGGCGAGCGCATGGACTTCGGCGCGCTCTCCCGTCCCACCACCGACAAGCACTCCACCGGCGGCGTCGGCGACAAGATCACCCTGCCGCTCGCCCCGCTGGTCGCCGCCTGCGGCGCGGCCGTCCCGCAGCTCAGCGGCCGGGGCCTCGGCCACACCGGCGGCACCCTCGACAAGCTGGAGTCCATCCCCGGCTGGCGCGCCCAGCTCTCCAACGCCGAGATGCTCGACGTGCTGGACACCACCGGCGCCGTGATCTGCGCGGCGGGCGACGGCCTGGCCCCCGCCGACAAGAAGCTGTACGCGCTGCGCGATGTCACCGGCACCGTCGAGGCCATCCCGCTCATCGCCAGCTCGATCATGTCCAAGAAGATCGCCGAGGGCACCGGCGCGCTCGTCCTGGACGTCAAGGTCGGCTCCGGCGCCTTCATGAAGACCATCGAGGACGCCCGCGAACTGGCCTCCACCATGGTCGCGCTCGGCACCGACAGCGGCGTCCGCACCGTCGCGCTGCTCACCGACATGGCGACCCCGCTCGGCCTGACGGCCGGCAACGCCCTGGAGGTCCGTGAGTCCGTCGAGGTCCTCGCGGGCGGCGGCCCGAGGGACGTCATCGACCTGACCCTGGCGCTTGCCCGCGAGATGCTCGACGCCGCCGGCCTCAAGGACGCCGACCCGGAGAAGGCACTCGCCGACGGCTCCGCGATGGACGTCTGGCGCCGCATGATCTCCGCCCAGGGAGGCGACCCGGACGCCGCCCTCCCCGTCGCCCGTGAGCAGCACGTGATCAGCGCCCCGTCCTCGGGCGTGCTGACCCGCCTCGACGCCTACGACATCGGCGTCGCCGCCTGGCGCCTCGGCGCGGGCCGCGCGCGCAAGGAGGACCCGGTGCAGGCGGGCGCGGGCATCGAGCTGCACGCCAAGCCGGGCGACACGGTGACGGAGGGCCGGCCGCTGCTGACCCTGCACACGGACACCCCCGAGAAGTTCGAGTACGCGCTGAAGGCCCTGCCCGGCTCGTACGACATCGCCCCGGCCGGCACGCCCTTCACCGCCACGCCGGTGGTGCGGGAGCGTATCGCCTGACCTGCGGTTTTCTCTTTCGGGTGAACGGGACCGGTGGACCACCGCCGGTCCCGTTCGGCATGCTGTTATCGGTGACGCACCGATAAGAGGAGACCGCCATGAGCGCACTCACTGTCGATCCCGGGCCGGGCCACGGCCAGGACTGGGACGACCTCGTCCGGATCTGGGAGGAGACGGACGCACCCGAGGGCTGCAAGGTGGAGATCATCGAGGGGATCGTCACCGTGTCGCCACCGCCGTCCAAGGACCACAACACCACTGCGGAACTGCTTCAGCGCAGGCTGTACTCCGTCATCCCGGAGGACTGGGGGATCTACCAGACGCTCGGTGTCTCCGTGCCCGGACGGGCCGGGCTGTACATCCCCGACCTCGTCGTCCTGCCCCGCGAGGTCGCGTCGGGGCCGGGCAATCGCGTATCGGCGGAAGACGTCCGGCTCGTCGTGGAGATCACCTCGCCGGCCAATGCCAACCACGACCGCATCGGCAAGGCGCACGGCTACGCGAAGGCCGGCATCGAGCTGTTCCTCCTGCTCGACCCGTGGCACACCGGGCGCCCGACCGCGACCCTGTACGGGGAGCCGAGCGACGGCACCTACCGGGTCCTGGAAGCGGTCGAGTACGGCGAGACGCTGACGCTGCCGAAGCCGTTCGGGCTGGACCTGGACACCGGGATCTTCCCGGTGAGCTGAGGCACACGTGCACGGGGGCCGATGAGTTTCCGGCATCCCGCCGGTCTCCCTGGTGTGGATGCCCCGACACCGAACGCCCTCGTCCTCACCGGCCGCGTCACCCGCGCCGATGTGCCGGACCTCTGCGCCCGGCTGGAGGCGCTGCTGAGCCGCGCCCCCGGGGCCGCCGTGGTGGAGTGCGACGTGGGCGGTGTCGTACGCCCCGACCTGGCCCTCGTCGAGGCGATGGCGCGGCTGGGACTCGTCGCCCGCAGGGCCGGGGGCGTCGAGCTGCGGCTGCTCAACGTTCCGGCCGAACTCGGGGCGCTGCTCGATCTGGTGGGGCTGACCGATGTGGTGCGCAACGTCCGGCCGGTCGCGGAGTGATCCGGGCTCAGCGGGCCGTGGCGTGATCGCGTATGACCGTGGCGCAGAAGTTCTGCCTGTCGGGTGGGGCCTCGTAACCCTCCCGGGCCTTCGCGAGCGACGCAACGGCGCTCGGCGAGTCCGAGGGCGGGGGTGTCGCCGTCGGGCACGAGCCCTCCGGCTGCGGCCCGGGCTCGGGGTTGCCGCTCGTCACGCCGGACGTGGGCGAGGGACCCGGGCCCGCCGTGGCGGACGGCTCGCCCAGCAGCAGCGTCGCCGCCCAGCCACCCGCCACCAGCAGTGCCCAGCCGATCACCACAGGGCGTCGCACCCTCACGCGTCGGCATCCAGGTGGTCCGGGAGCCCGAACAGCGGGAACCAGCGCGGGGTGTCCAGGAAGCAGTGCATCCCTGTGATGGCGCCGTCCGCGATGTCGATGACCTGGACCGCCCACGGCACGAAGCCCGGACCGTCCGGATTCGGCTTGTAGTGCGCGAAGGCCGGGGTGCCGTTGGCCTCGGTCGCCACCAGCCGGGAGCCCTCGCAGCTCGCGCCGATGCTGAGCATGAAGCCCGCGATGTCGTCGTGCCCCTGGAGCCAGAGGTCGAACGGCGGCATGGTCATCACGGCGTCCTCATGGAGCAGCGCCGTCAGCGCCGCCATGTCGTACCCCTCGAAGGCCGCCACATAGCGGTCCAGCAGCTTGCGCTGCTCCTCGTCCAGCGGGTTCGCGGTATCCGGCACCGTGCTGTCCGTGTCGGCGAGTGTCGCCCGGGCCCGCTGCAAGGCACTGTTGACCGAGGCGACCGAGGTGTCCAGCAGCTCGGCGACCTCGCTCGCCTTCCACGCCAGGACCTCGCGCAGGATCAGCACCGCGCGCTGCTTGGGCGGCAGATGCTGGAGCGCGGCCACGAACGCGAGGCGCACCGACTCACGGGCCACGGCGGCCTCCGCCGGGTCCGCCACCGTCGGCAGGATGCGGCCGTCGGGCATCGGCTCCAGCCAGGTGTTCTCGGGCAGAGGGCTGAGAGCGGCCTGGGCGAGCGGGGTCGGGCCGGTCAGATCCACCGGCCTGGCCCGCTTGTTGCCCGCCTTCAGCATGTCCAGGCAGACGTTCGTCGCGATCCTGTACAGCCAGGAGCGCAGCGAGGAACGGCCCTCGAACTTCTCGAAGTTGCGCCAGGCGCGCACCAGCGTCTCCTGGACCGCGTCCTCCGCCTCGAAGGCCGCGCCGAGCATCCGGTAGCAGTAACCGGTCAGCTCGACGCGGTGTCCCTCCAGACGGCTGTCGATGTCAGCCGCCGCCGTCAGATCACTCATCGCTCCACCCCTGTTGCGCTGTGACACCGCTCTCCCAGCACTGTGGAAGCTACCGCAGGGCACTGACAACGGGGGCGGGAAGCGAGGAAGCCGCTGCTCAGGTGCCGGGCTTGCGTCCGTAGACGAAGACGTCGTCGCCGTTCTTCAACAGGTTCCAGTATGACTTCGCGTCCGAGGGGCGCATGTTGACGCAGCCCGCCGATCCCGGGTTGTTGTACATGGACTTGGTGACGGAGTGGAACGCCTGCCCGCCGTCGAAGAACTGCGCGTACGGCATGGACACGTCGTAGAGCGTCGACCAGTGGTCGATGTTGCGCCAGTAGATCTTCTTGACGCCGGTGCGCGTCTCGTCACCGTTGCGCCCCGTGCGCACCGGGACCGGGCCGAACTTCAGCTTGGCGCCGTCCTGGATCCAGCTCAGCTGCCGGGTGAGGTCCACGCAGGCGATGCGGCCCTTGTTCGTGGGGCACTTCTTCGCCTTGTTCGGGGTCTTGCCCGCCGCCTTCTGCGCGGTGATCGTCTTCATCGTGCGCCAGGTGACCGGGCCCGCGTAGCCGATCGCCGGGGTGATGCCCTTGGAGACCTGGAACGAGCGGATCGCCTTGCAGTCCGCCGCCGACTGCTTCCCGTCGGCCGTCCGCCCCAGCCACTTCTCGACCTGCTTCTGGTACGGGCCCTTCGACGCCGTGCAGGACGCCGCCTGGGCGGCCGTCCCGGTGCTCAGGACCAGGGCGGGTGCCGCCACCAGCCCGGCGACGGACAGGACGGCCGCGCGCCGCGCCCGTACGCCGCGTATCTTCCCCATGCTTCTCATGTACGACTGCTCCCCTTCGCGTTCGCCCGCGGTGTGGTGACTCCGCTTGTTGGACGTGCGTCGGGGAGCCGCGGTTGTGCCGGGCAGGTCTCAGTTGTGCACCGTTGCGACCGCGCCGGCGCGGAGCCGCTCGGTCCGGGCCGCCCGGGTCCCGTACAGGGTGATCGACAGGACACCGAGGACCGCCAGGACCCCCAGCGTGACCGTGCCCGCCCAGCCGCCCGTGTGGAAGGCGACCGCGCCGAGCGTGCCGCCCGCGCTGGAGCCCAGGTAGTACGCGGACTGGTAGAGCGCGGAGGCCTGGGCGCGGCCCGAGGTCGCCGTGCGGCTCACCGAGGACGAGGCGACCGCGTGCCCGGCGAAGAAGCCGGCCGTGATCAGGACCAGGCCCGCCAGGACCGCCGCCAGCTGGTCGGCCAGGGACAGCAGCAGACCCGCGGCCGTCGTGGAGACGGCGAGGTAGAGCGCGCCCCGGCGGCCCAGCCGGGCGACGAGCTTGCCCGCGGCGGCGGAGGAGACCGTACCGACGAGGTAGACCAGGAAGATCGAGCCGACGATGCCCTGCGGGAGGCCGAAGGGCTCCTCGACGAGCCGGTAGCCGATCACGGTGTACACCGCACCGAACACCGTCATGAACAGCGCGCCGATCGCGTACAGGCGGCGCAGCAGCGGGTTGGAGAGGTGACCGGTGACGGTCTTCGCCAGGGCCTTCGGGTTGAGCGTGGCGGGGCTGAAGTGCCGCGCCCTGGGGATCAGGAAGTGGAAGACCACCGCGCAGGCCACGGCGAGCAGCCCGATCGCGCCGAGCGCCACACGCCAGCCCCACAGCTGGGCCACCCAGCCGGCCAGGATGCGCCCGCTCATGCCACCGATGCTGTTGCCCGCGACGAACAGCCCGATCGCGGCGACCAGGGCCTTGGGCCGCACCTCCTCGGCCAGGTAGGCCATCGCGGAGGCGGGGAGCCCGGCCAGCGCCGCGCCCTGGACCGCGCGCAGCGCGATCAGCCAGCCGAGCGAGGGGGCGAAGGGGATGAGCAGACCGATCACCACGGCGACGGCCAGGGAGGCCGTCATCATCTGGCGCCGCCCGAAGCGCTCGGAGAGCGCGCTCAGCGGGAGGACGCACAGGGCCAGAGCGCCGGTCGCCGCGGAGACCGTCCAGCTCGCCTGTCCCGCCGTGGCGCCGAAGGACGCGGAGACGGCGGGCAGCAGGGCCTGGGTGGAGTAGAGGAGTGCGAAGGTCGCGATCCCCGCCGCGAAGAGAGCGAAGCTCATCCGGCGGTAACCGGGACCACCAGGGGTGAGGCGGTCCGGGACGGCGGGGGAGGCGACGGCGGCGGCGGATGACGGAGCGGCGGCGTCCAGCAGGATGGTGGACGCCCCGGTACTGGCAGGAGGCATACGGCGAACGTAGACCTCACCGTTTCATGCGTCCAATGCATGAAACGGCCATAATCGTTCCCATGGTGCATCAATACAGTTCAGGGCCTCGGCTGTCACCGAGCAGTTACGAAGAAGACATCCGGGCCGTACTCGCTCCCCGCCTCGCGTACTTCGAGGCGGTGGCCCGCCACGAGCACGTCACCCGTGCCGCGCACGAGCTCGGCGTCCCGCAGTCGACGTTGTCGCGCGCCATGGTGAGGCTGGAACAGGACCTGGGCGTCGCCCTGTTCGCCCGCCGGGGCCGCACCGTCTCGCTCACCCCCGCGGGCCGCACCTTCCTCGGCTCCGCCGAACGCGCGCTGGCCGAGGTGGAGAAGGCGGCCGACTCCGTGCGCGCGGACGCCGACCCCACGGCGGGCAAGGTCGCCTTCGGCTTCCTGCACACCATGGGCTCCGAGACCGTGCCCGCCCTGATCCGCGCCTTCCGGGCCGACCATCCCCGGGTCCGTTTCCAGCTCGTCCAGAACTACGGCGAGGCCATGATCGACCGGCTGCGGGCGGGCGGCCTGGACCTCTGCCTGACCTCGCCCGTGCCCGACGCCCCGGACCTCGTCGCGATGCGCCTGGACGAGCAGCGGCTGCGTCTGGTCGTCCCCGACGACCACCGGCTCGCCGGGCGCCGGCGCATCCGCCTCGCCGAGGCCGCCGACGAAACGTTCGTCACCCTCGAACCCGGCTACGGACTGCGGCGGATCACCGACGACCTCTGCGCGGAGGCGGGATTCATCCCGCGCGTCGCGTTCGAGGGCGAGGAGGCGGAGACCCTGCGTGGCCTGGTCGCGGCCGGGCTCGGGGTGGCGCTGCTCCCGCCGCCCGCCGTCGCCAGGCCCGGTGTGGTCGAGCTGACGGTGACGGCGCCGCGCGCCGCCCGCGAGATCGGGGTGGCCTGGCTCGACGGCCATCCCGACACGCCGCCGGTGGCCGCCTTCAAGCGCTTCCTGCTCTCCCGCAGGGGAAGCCTCCTGCCGGACTGAGCCCCGAGCCGTCGGAAGCCGTCCTCGGCATGTCCACGAGCCGCCACCGCACACCGCCCCCAGTGCCACCGCGAGCCGCCCTCAGTGTCTCCGCGAGCCGTCCTGGTGTCTCCGCGAGCCGCCCTCAGTGCCGCAGCGAGCGCCCGAACCCCGCTGCCAGCGGCATCCGCAGCCCCAGAGGAGGGGGCGCGGCGAACGCGTCCGCGACCGGGCGGGCGTACGACCTGGCGAACAGCGAGCCCCGTATGAAGTCCGCAGCCAGCGCGACCACTTCGGAGCGGTGCTGGCGCAACGCGTGCCCGTCCGAGTGCACTTCGAAGCGGCAGGTGTGCCGGTTGGCCTTCTTGGCCCGCTCCGCCAGCCGGTAGGAGAGCTCCGGATCGGTCCTCTCGTCGTTCGTGCCGTGCACGATCAGCACCCGGCGCCCCGCGAGGTGCTTCACCGGCTCGGGCTCCCGCTCCGGGTGCTCCGGCAGCCAGGGGGCCATCGCCAGCACGGAGTTGACGGCGGAGTGCCCCGCGCCGCGCAGTGCCGCCCGGCCCCCCATGCCGTGCCCGACGAGACACACCGGGATGTCGCCGTAGCGGCGTACGACCTCGTCGGCCGCCCAGTGGGCGTCGGCCGCCGGATCGGCGCCCTCGTTCCAGCCGCGGGTGCGGTAGCGGACGACGTGCACCGCGAGCCCGTCGTCCTCGCCCGCGCGGGCCAGCATCCGGGCGAACGGCAGCTGTGCCGCGTACGAGAAGGCGGAGGGACGGCGTAGTGATTCGGACTCGCCGTCCGGGAGCAGCAGGGCCACGCCGCTGACCTCGGGTGCTGCTCCGGCCGTGTGGACGGCCCGTCCCAGCCTGGCGGCAGGCAGGGGAAGTGCGCGCTGTGCCATAACAGAACAGTGTCAGAAGGGCAGGTGTATTCCATCTGGCTTCACGGTCACTGTTACGCATCGGCAGTCGGCGCTCTACGCGCGTAGGCGCTAGAGTGCCCGGATGACGAGCCAGAGCCCGGATGTCCCCGGTCCCGACCAGATCCGCCGCGCGCCCAAGGTGCTGCTCCACGACCATCTCGACGGCGGCCTGCGCCCCGGCACCATCGTCGAACTGGCCCTCGCGCAGGGCTACGACGCCCTGCCGGAGACCGAGCCCGACAAGCTCGGCGTCTGGTTCCGCGAGGCGGCCGACTCCGGCTCCCTGGAACGCTATCTGGAGACGTTCGCGCACACCTGCGCCGTGATGCAGACCCGCGACGCGCTGGTCCGGGTGGCCGCCGAGTGCGCCGAGGACCTCGCCGAGGACGGCGTCGTCTACGCCGAGGTGCGGTACGCGCCGGAGCAGCACCTCACCGCGGGACTGTCACTCGAAGAGGTCGTCGAGGCGGTCAACGAGGGTTTCCGCGAGGGCGAACGCCGGGCGCGCGCCAACGGCCACCGCGTCCGGGTCGGCGCCCTGCTCACCGCGATGCGGCACGCCGCCCGCGCCCTGGAGATCGCCGAACTCGCCAACCGCTACCGTGACCTGGGTGTGGTCGGCTTCGACATCGCGGGCGCCGAGGCGGGCTTCCCGCCCACCCGGCACCTCGACGCGTTCGAGTACCTCAAGCGCGAGAACAACCACTTCACCATCCACGCCGGCGAGGCCTTCGGACTGCCGTCGATCTGGCAGGCCCTGCAGTGGTGCGGCGCGGACCGCCTCGGCCACGGCGTGCGGATCATCGACGACATCGAGGTCGCCGGCGACGGCAGCGTGACGCTGGGCCGTCTCGCCTCCTACGTACGCGACAAGCGCATCCCGCTGGAGCTCTGCCCGACCTCCAACCTCCAGACCGGTGCCGCGGCCTCGTACGCCGAGCACCCCATCGGGCTGCTCCGGAAGCTGCATTTCCGCGCCACCGTGAACACCGACAACCGGCTGATGAGCGGGACGAGCATGAGCCAGGAATTCGAGCGGCTGACCGAGACATTCGGATACACGCTCGACGACATGCAGTGGTTCACAGTCAATGCGATGAAATCAGCGTTCATTCCTTTCGATGAACGTCTGGCGATGATCAACGATGTCGTGAAGCCCGGTTACGCGGAACTGAAATCGGAGTGGCTCTTCCGTCAGACGGCTGCGACCAGCGGTTCTTCCTTCGCCGCCGGCTGAGAGAGGCGGACGGGGAACGGCCGGGAGCATCGAATCCCGGCCGTTTTCCGTGTCCCGGCATGTTTGCGGCGGGGGTGCGTCGCTGACTACGTTGCAGAGCCGCTCACATCCCCTTCCCCAAGGATGAATGTCACATGAAGCAGTCTGCTGTCAGGATTCTCGGTGTCGCCGCTCTCGGTGCCGCTTTCGCCGCCGCCGGCGCGGGCAGTGCCTCCGCCGTCGCCGTGCCCGTCGACGCCCTGGCCGGCGCGCTCCCCGCCGGTGTCGCGCTCGACTCCGTGACGGACGCCGTGCCCGCCGTGCAGAAGGCCGCCGGCGGCCTGCTCGACCAGCAGCAGCGCGGCAGCAGCGACCTCTCGGCGCCCGGCACCAACCTGCTCGGCGGCCTGCCCGCCGGCGGACTGACCGGCGCCCTGCCGATCGGCGGCTGACCACCCGCGGTCCCCGTACACGCATGTGGGGCGCGCACCCGGACCGGGTGCGCGCCCCACAGCTGTTCTCCCCGTGGCCGTGCCGGTCACCAGGCCGTCGCGGCAGGGGACTTCTCCGACGGCAGCAGCAGCCAGAGCGCCAGATAGAGCAGGAACTGGGGGCCGGGGAGCAGGCACGACACCAGGAAGATGATCCGCATCGTGCTCGCGGAGGTGCCGAAGCGCCGTGCCAGCGCCGCGCACACCCCACCGATCATGCGTCCCTCGACGGGTCGGACAAGTGCGGCCATGGTGGGCTCCTTCGTGAACCGTTCCGGGGAGCGGCTCCGTCGCGCTCCCACTGACTCCATGGTCGCTCCACGAGGGGGACAAAGCATCGCTCTACGGGGCGATACCGACCCTGGTAATCGTCGGGGTCGCCCCCTGGGGGGCCTCACCCAGGTAGCTCCGCGCCCCGTTCCTGATCCGGGACAGGTCGCCCGCCCCCGCCCGGTTGCCCCGGCGCAGCCGCGCCCTGGACAGCGGGACGACCAGCAGATGGGCCAGCGCCACGCCCACGGTGTTCAGCAGCAGGGAGTCCACGTCGACGACCTGGCCCGGCACGCCCGTCTGCGCCAGCTCGATGGCCATCGAGATCAGCGAGCCCGCCGCCACCGTGCGGGCCAGTGAGGCCCACGGGGAGACCAGCAGCCGGCCCCCGGCCATCGGCAGCAGTATGCCCAGCGGGGCCAGCAGCAGGAGCCCCTCACCGATGCGGCGGGCCGCCTCGGCCGGGCCCAGCGCCAGATCCGCCCTGATCCCGGCGAACGGGTGGAGGTTCGCCGCCGTCATCCAGGGCACGTCCAGCGGGCGCAGCGTCAGCCAGCCGACGAACAGCAGATGCGCGAGGAGCAGGGATACCCCCGCCGCGCGGAAGCGGATGACGGCCTGGCCGTCCGAACTGTGACGCACGTCCACCAAGACGCCACGACCGGCAGGATCGGTTCCGCCCCGTCCGGGGAAGGGTCTGTGACGAGCGGCACGACCCCGCGCGATCCCGCCCACAGCCCGCCCTCCCCGCTCTCAGGATGGCTCGGCAGCGCCCAGCGTGGGCACGTCCATGGGCCGGTTCCTGGTCTCCGCCGTGCACAGATAGCCCCGCGGGGCGTAGTCGCCGGGCCCGCCGAGCAGCACCGAGCCACCGCCCCCGATGGCCTCGTTCCCGGCGTAGGTGCACACGACCTGGGCGAGCGCCTCCGCAGGCAGGTCCTCCGGCTGCTCGCTGAGGCGGAGCGTGCCCGCCGGGTCGCCCTTCCGGGCCTCGGACGCCCGCAGCCCCGACGGTACGACGGTGGAGAAGCCCGCGCGCCGCTCCCCGGCGGACGGCTCCTGCTGGAGCTCGCCCAGCAGCGCCTGCGCGACCGCCAGCCGGTCGGACCGGGCCTCGTCCACCTCGACGGCGCGGTCCAGGGACACCAGCTGCGAGGCGCAGACCAGATAGATCCGTACGGAGACGCTCTCCGCCGGCGCGGCCGAATCCGCAGACGACGTCCTGCACGGCATCCGGGACGGCGCCGCCCCCGCGTCGACCGGCACCGAGGTGCTCCTGATCCCGCACCCGGCCGCCAGCGCCGCACCCGCCACGACCGCGGCCAGCACGGCGGCGGCCCGGCGCGGACCTCCGCGCCGGGCACCGTACGCCCGCTCGCTGCGCATCACTTCGCGTCGCCCTTCTCGTTGCTGTCGGGGTCGTCGTCCCCCGGAGCGCCGGTCAGGCTCTCCGCGTCGCGGGGGAGCCGCAGCACGAACACCGCGCCCTCGCCGTCCGGCAGGTTCGACGCGGTGATGTCACCGCCGTGGATGTGCGCGTTCTCCACCGCGATCGACAGGCCGAGACCGCTGCCCTCGGAACGGGGCCTGGACGCGCTCGCCTTGTAGAAACGGTCGAAGACGTGCGGCAGGACCTCCTCGGGGATGCCCGGCCCGTGGTCGCGGACCTCGATGACCAGCTCGTCGTCGTCGGTCCGCACGGACACCCGCACCGGTGAGCCGCCGTGCTTGAGGGCGTTGCCGATCAGATTCGCCAGGATCACGTCGAGCCGGCGGGGATCGAGCCGCACCATGATGCCGCGCTCCGCGTCCAGGTCGACGGCGTCCAGCCAGGCACGGGCGTCGATGCAGGCGGTCACCTGGTCGGCGACGTCGACCGTGTCCAGGACGAGGCGGGCCGTACCCGCGTCGAAGCGGGTGACCTCCATGAGGTTCTCGACCAGGTCGTTCAGCCGGCGGGTCTCGCTCACCACCAGGTGCACCGCGGGAGCGATCATCGGATCGAGGCTGTCCGCCTCGTCCTCCAGCACCTCGGCGACCGCCGTGATCGCCGTCAGCGGGGTCCGCAGCTCGTGCGACATGTCGGCGACGAACCTGCGGCTCGACTCCTCCCGCGCGCTCATGTCCGCGACCTTCTTCTCCAGCGAGCTCGCGGCCTTGTTGAACGTATGGGACAGCTCGGCCAGTTCATCCGTGCCCGACACCACGAGCCGGGTGTCCAGCTTGCCCTCGCCGAGCTTGCGCGCCGCGTCGCCCAGCCGCTGCACCGGCCGCAGCACGGTCGTCGCCGCCGCCTGGGCGAGCAGCGCCGAGCCGACGAGGGCCAGAGCGGTCGCGATCCCCAACGACCATGCCAGCGAGCTGAGATCCTCGCGCTCCTGGTCCAGCGACTTCAGCATGTAGCCGGAGGGGCCACCACCGATGATCTTCGTGCCGGCCACCAGATAGGGGGTGCCGCCGATCGTCGTCCGCTGCCAGAACAGGTGGTACTCATGGGTGTTGCTCGACGTCAGCGGCTGCTTCTTGTTCACCTGCTTCTGGAGCGAGGCCGGCACGTCGACCTTGGTGAAGGAGTCGATGTCGGACGACCCCGTGACCGGCTTGCCCTCGGACGTGCCGACCAGCAGCACGTGATAGCCGGGACCGCTGCTCGCCATCTGCTCGGCGGTGTCCCGCAGTTCCGCCGCCGTGGGCTGGAGCGGCAGCGAGGCCGCGCGGTTCTGCATCTGCCGGCGGAAGTCGCCGAGCGCCGCGTCCTGCGTACGCGTCAGGACGGCCTCGCGGTTGAGCCAGTACGCGATGCCCGACGCGGACACCGCGGCGGTCAGGGCCACCAGCGCGAACACGATCAGCAGCCGCAGCCGCAGGCTGGTCCAGCGAAGACCCGCGCGTATGGAACGCTTCGCGGAATCGCTCACTGAGGCGAGTCCAGCCGGTAGCCCACACCGCGCACGGTACGGATCAGGGTCGGCGAGGACGGCACGTCCTCCACCTTCGCCCGCAGCCGCTGCACACAGGCGTCCACCAGCCGGGAGTCACCGAGATAGTCGTGCTCCCACACCAGGCGCAGCAACTGCTGCCGGGACAGGGCCTGTCCGGGCCTGCGGCTCAGTTCGAGCAGGAGCCGCAGCTCGGTCGGGGTCAGCTGGAGGTCCTCCCCGTTCTTGGTGACCGTCATCGCCGAACGGTCGATGACGACACTCCCGAACGTCGCGGAATCGGTGGACTCCCGCTCCCCGCGGCGCAGTACGGCACGGATACGCGCGTCGAGCACGCGGCCCTGTACGGGTTTCACCACATAGTCGTCCGCGCCGGACTCCAGTCCCACCACGACGTCGATGTCGTCGCTGCGCGCGGTCAGCAGAATGATCGGCAGCTGGTCGGTACGCCGGATCCTCCGGCACACCTCGAAACCGTCGATCCCGGGCAGCATCACATCCAGCACGACCAGGTCCGGACGCTGCTCCCTGAGCAGCTCCAGGCCGTCCTCTCCCGTCGCCGCGGTGGCCACACGGTGGCCCTGGCGTGACAGCGAGAGTTCGAGGGCCGTGCGGATGGCGTCATCGTCCTCGATCAGCAACAGGAAAGGCACGGGGCTCATTCTGGCCCATGGTGGTGCCACGTTTCGACAATCCCCCCTACCCGATCCGCCGGCGCGACCGGCCGACATGCCCTGTGACAGGTCTGTGACAGTCGGGGGACAGCGCCATGAAACTGCCCCGGCAAGCTCATTGGCACACGGAACGAACGGACTCCACCGATGGGGGGCGCCACATGAACGCACTGCACAGCACCACCTCAAGCGCAGTTGTCACGCGCCTTCACGACGTCGGGCGGGGTCCGGAGAAGTCCGGCGCCGGAGTACGGGGGTGCGTCCGTGGCGCCGGGCGTCAGCACACGTCGTATCTGACGATGGTTGACGCGTCCACGGGGGAGAACGGGGGAAGCGCGTACGGGGAGGTCCCGGGGGAGCGGAAGCCCGCGGCGAAGACCGAGGACGCCGAAGCGGCGTTCACGGCCTACGTCCAGGAGCGCCGCGCCTCCCTGTACGCGACCGCCTACCACCTGACCGGCGACCGGTTCGAGGCCGAGGACCTGCTGCAGAGCGCCCTCTTCTCGACGTACCGGGCGTGGGACAGGATCAGCGACAAGGCGGCGGTCGGGGGTTACCTCCGCCGCACCATGACCAACCTGCACATCAGCGCGTGGCGCAGGCGCAAGCTCAACGAATACCCGACCGAGGAGCTGCCGGAGACGGTGGGCGACACGGACGCGATGCGGGGCACGGAACTGCGGGCGGTGCTCTGGCAGGCGCTCGCGCGGCTGCCCGAACTCCAGCGCACCATGCTGGTCCTCCGCTACTACGAGGGCCGCACGGACCCGGAGATCGCGTCCATCCTCGACATCAGTGTCGGCACGGTGAAGTCGAGCATCTGGCGGTCGCTCCGCCGGCTGCGCGAGGACGAGGTCCTCAGCTTCGGCCGTGACGAGGAGGAGTCCTTCGGCGAGCTGGTGGCCTGAGGTCTGCGGGGGGCACGGGGGAAACAAGGGATACGGGGGACCACGGGGGATACGGGGGGACCACGGGGGAAGCGCCGCCGCTTCGGGGGAGGCGGCGGTACGGGGGAAAGCGCAGCGGGGGCGGACAGGCCGGGGGGTCCTGTCCGCCCCCGCTCGTCGTGTGCGTGCCGGTGATCACTCAGCCGGACGACTTCGGGGAGGGCGCCGACGACGGCCGTGGCTGCCACCGCGGGCGGCCGGTGCCTCGCGGCGCTGGACCGCATGCCGGGAGGGTCAGTTCGACACCCGGCTGCGCGGGGCCCGGCAGCGGCCGGCGGCTGCTGCGGCGAGCCTGCCGAGGGCCTCGTCCCTGCCGCAGGGGTGGGCGCCCAGCGCGGTCTGGCGGGCCACGATGCCCCGCTCGGCCCGCATCAGCCGCCAGCCGCGCCGCAGCAGGAACGGCACGGACTTCCGGCCCTCCCGCAGATCCCGCGCCAGCCGCCGCCGGAACGTCGTGGAGGGGCGCCCGCGCAGGCACAGTGCGTCCGCGAGCAGGCCCAGCTCCTGGCAGCGCGCCACGATGTCCGCCGCGAAGATGCCCTCGGCGACGAACAGGGGGGTGCGCTCGATGTCGAGCGTCTCGTGGCCGGTCCGCGAGCTCGTGGAGATGTCGTACAGCGGTACGTCCGTGCGGCCGGTGCCGCACAGCTCGGCTATGGCCGCGACGGCCGCGTCGGCGTCCCAGGACAGCGCCGAGTCCCAGTCGATGTCCGTGCTGCCGGTGACCCGGGGCAGTGTCGGATCGTTTTCCTCCTTGTAGAAGTCGTCCAGGCGCAGCACCGGGAGACCGCTGCGGGCCGCGAGGGACGACTTGCCGGAGCCGGAGGGACCGGCGAGCAGCACGACGCGAGTGGGGATCGGTTGGGAACTCACAGAACAGAAGTGTGAGGCATTGACCCGCGCAGGGGATCCCCGGGAGGTCCTGTTGGTATCGAGCATCACACCTCAACTACTCTGCGCGCACGAATGATTACTCGACACGTCCCGATCAGGTGGGAGAACATGGCACGTCACGCACTGTCCAAACCCCGGCACCGCGCCCTGCTGCGCGCCGGTCTGACCCTCACCGCGCTGGGCGCGGCGCTCGGCGCCGGAGGTGCCGCCGCCCAGGCGGCGCCGCTGCCCGCGACGCCCGCCACCGGCGCGGACACCGCGGACAGCACGCTGGGGGCGGTGTCCGACGCCGCGGCGCCCGCACTGACCAGCGCGCTGGGCTACGGCCTCGCGGGGGCCGTCAAGCCCGTCACGGACCTCCAGCTCGACCCGCTCGCGGGCACGGGCGTGGACCCGCTGGACAACGCGGTGGGCGCCCAGATCGCCGACTTCAAGCCGGTGACCACGGCGCTGGTCACCGACCCGCTGACCAGCGGGGCCGCGCTCGGCGACCTGCCCGTCATCGGAGAGGTGACCGGTCTGATCACCGGCTGACCCGCCGTGCGCACGGGTGCGGGGCCGCCCGGAAGGGGCGGCCCCGCACCCGTGCGACGGGTCAGTACGAGGAGCCGGAGGCTCCCAGGGCGCCCGTGGGGTGCCAGACCGTCTTCGTCTCCAGGAAGGCCGTCAGCCGGCGCGTGCCGGGATCCGCCGACCAGTCCTCCCCGTCCACAGCCTGTGGACGGTCACTGTCGCGCGACTCCTGCCCGGTGCCGTGGCGGACGGCGAGCGGGCGGAGGACCCGCTTCAGGTTGTCGGCCGCCGCGGCCTCCAGCTCCCTGGCGAGGTCCGCGTCCGCGCCCGTGAGGTCGATGGCGTTGACGTCCTGGTGGGACGCCAGCGGGGCCGCGAGCTCCGCCGTCCTCCCCGACAGGATGTTGACCACACCGCCCGGCAGGTCCGAGGTCGCCAGGACCTCGCCCAGTGAGAGCGCGGGCAGCGGCGCACCGGCCGAGGCGAGGACGACCGCCGTGTTGCCCGTGGCGATCACCGGGGCGACCACCGAGACCAGACCGAGGAAAGAGGACTCCTGCGGCGCCAGGACGGTCACCACACCCGTCGGCTCCGGGGTCGAGAGATTGAGGAACGGACCCGCGACGGGGTTCGCCCCGCCCACGATCTGGCCGATCTTGTCGGTCCAGCCCGCGTACCAGACCCAGCGGTCCACCGCCGCGTCGACGACGGCCGCGGCCTTGGACTTCGAGAGCCCCTCGGCGTCGGCCACCTCGCGCACGAACTGCTCGCGGCGGCCCTCCAGCATCTCCGCGACGCGGTAGAGAATCTGGCCGCGGTTGTACGCCGTCGCCCCCGACCAGCCGCCGAACGCCTTGCGCGCGGCCACGACCGCGTCACGCGCGTCCTTGCGGGAGGACTGCGGGGCGTTCGCCAGCCACCTGCCCTTCGAGTCCGTCACCTCGTACACCCGGCCGCTCTCGGAGCGGGGGAACTTGCCCCCGACGTACAGCTTGTAGGTCTTGAAGACGCTCAGTCGCCCGTCAGACATCGAGGTAGGCCTCCAGACCGTGACGGCCGCCCTCGCGGCCGAAGCCCGACTCCTTGTATCCGCCGAACGGCGAGGTCGGGTCGAACTTGTTGAACGTGTTGGCCCAGACGACACCCGCGCGGAGCTTGTTCGCCACCGCGAGGATGCGGGAGCCCTTCTCCGTCCAGATGCCCGCCGAGAGGCCGTACTGGCTGTTGTTGGCCTTGGCGACGGCCTCGTCCGGCGTGCGGAAGGTCAGTACCGACAGCACAGGGCCGAAGATCTCGTCGCGGGCGACGGTGTGCGCCTGCGTGACGTCGGTGAAGAGCGTCGGGGCGAACCAGTAGCCAGAGGAAGGCAGTTCGCACGGCGCCGTCCAGCGCTCCGCGCCCTCCGCCTCGCCGGTCTCGACGAGCGCGGTGATCCGGGAGAGCTGCTCCGCGGAGTTGATCGCGCCGATGTCGGTGTTCTTGTCCAGCGGGTCGCCGAGGCGGAGCGTGGACAGCCGGCGCTTGAGGGAGTGCAGCACCTCGTCGCGCACCGACTCCTGCACGAGGAGCCGCGAGCCCGCGCAGCAGACCTGGCCCTGGTTGAAGAAGATGCCGGTGACGATGCCCTCGACGGCCTGGTCGACGGGGGCGTCGTCGAAGACGATGTTGGCGCCCTTGCCGCCCAGTTCCAGCGTGGCCTTCTTGTCCGTGCCCGCGATCTGCCGGGCGATGGCCTTGCCGACGGCGGTCGAACCCGTGAAGGCGACCTTGTTCACGTCCGGGTGCTCGACCAGCGCCGAGCCCGCGTCGCCGTACCCCGTCAGGATGTTGACGACGCCCTTGGGCAGGCCCGCCTGCCGGCAGATGTCGGCGAAGAACAGCGCCGACAGCGGCGTGGTCTCCGCCGGCTTCAGCACCACGGTGTTGCCGGTGGCGAGCGCCGGGGCGATCTTCCACGCCAGCATCAGCAACGGGAAGTTCCACGGGATGATCTGGCCGGCCACACCGAGCGGCCGCGGGTCCGCCCCGTAGCCCGCGTGGTCCAGCTTGTCGGCCCATCCCGCGTAGTAGAAGAAGTGCGCGGCGACCAGCGGGAGGTCCGCGTCACGCGTCTCCCGGATGGGCTTGCCGTTGTCCAGGGTCTCCAGGACGGCGAGCTCGCGGGAGCGCTCCTGGATGATCCGGGCGATCCGGAACAGGTATTTGGCGCGCTCGGAGCCGGGCAGCGCCGACCACTTCTCGAACGCCCTGCGGGCCGCCTTCACGGCCCGGTCCACGTCCTCGGCGCCCGCCCGCGCGACCTCGGAGAGCACCTCCTCCGTGGAGGGGCTGACCGTCTTGAAGACCTGCCCGTCGGCGGCCTCGGTGAACTCGCCGTCGATGAACAGACCGTAGGAGGGGGCGATGTCGACGACGGAGCGGGACTCCGGAGCCGGTGCGTAGTCGAATGCAGATGCCATGGGGATCAGTCCACCGTCACGTAATCGGGGCCGGAGTAACGGCCGGTGCTGAGCTTCTGGCGCTGCATCAGCAGGTCGTTCAGCAGGCTGGAGGCGCCGAAGCGGAACCAGTGGTTGTCCAGCCAGTCCTCGCCCGCCGTCTCGTTCACCAGGACGAGGAACTTGACCGCGTCCTTGGAGGTACGGATGCCGCCGGCGGGCTTCACGCCGATCTGGACGCCCGTCTGCTCGCGGAAGTCGCGCACGGCCTCCAGCATCAGCAGGGTGTTCGCCGGGGTCGCGTTGGTCCCGACCTTGCCGGTCGAGGTCTTGATGAAGTCCGCGCCCGCCAGCATCCCGAGCCAGGAGGCCCGCCGGATGTTGTCGTACGTGGAGAGCTCGCCGGTCTCGAAGATCACCTTGAGCCGCGCGGAGCCGCACTCGGCCTTCACGGCGAGGATCTCCTCGTAGACCTTGAGGTAGCGGCCGGAGAGGAAGGCCCCGCGGTCGATCACCATGTCGATCTCGTCGGCCCCGGCCGCCACGGCGTCACGGACGTCCGCGAGCTTGACGTCCAGCGCGGCACGTCCGGCGGGGAAGGCCGTCGCGACGGACGCCACCTTCACCCCGGAGCCGGCCAGCGCGGCGACGGCGGTCGCCGCCATGTCGGGGTAGACGCAGACCGCGGCGGTGCGCGGGGTCGTGCGGTCGGTCGGGTCGGGGTGGACGGCCTTGGCGGCGAGCGCCCGGACCTTGCCCGGGGTGTCCGCGCCTTCCAGCGTCGTCAGGTCGATCATCGAGATGGCGAGATCGATGGCGTACGCCTTGGCGGTCGTCTTGATCGAACGGGTCCCGAGAGAGGCGGCGCGCGCTTCGAGACCGACGGCGTCGACGCCGGGCAGCCCGTGCAGGAAGCGGCGCAGCGCACTGTCGGACGCCGTCGCGTCGGCGAATGCTGGTGCAGTGGTGGGCATGGTCACCACATGAGCATATCTACGCGCGTAGCGACCTGTACAGGGCCCTCCCCGTTTCGGGCCTTCCCCAGGACGGGCAAGGCCGCGCCCCGTCGGCCGCCCCGCTTCAGGCAGAATCGGGACCATGACGAGCCCCACACCCCCCGCCGAGCCCGCCTACGCCGACCGGACCTTCCGGTCGGGTGCCGGCCTGGTCAGCGGCATCCTGCTGATCCTGCTGGTCGGCTGGATCGGTGGCGACGCGGTATTCCAGGGCAGGGGATGGGTGCCATGGCTGGCGCTGGCCTCGCTGCTCATGGTGGTCCCGCTGATCGTCGCGTTCACGCTGCGGCCGGCGGTCTTCGCCGACGAGGAGCGCATCCGCATCCGTAACCCGTTCCGCACGATCGTGCTGCCCTGGAGCGACGTCTCCACCGTGCGCGCGGCGTACTCCAGCGAGATCTTCACCCACAGCGGTGCGAAGTACCAGCTGTGGGCGGTCCCGGTCTCGCTGCGCGAGCGCAAGCGGGCGGCCAGGAGGGCCGGCCAGCAGGCACACGACGACCCGTACGGCCGGACCTCCGTGCACGCCGACGTCCGCGACTCCCAGGCCCGCGCTGCGGCGGCCGACCGGACCGTGAACGACCTGCGGGAGCTGGCCGAGCGGGCCGCCGCCCGCAAGGAGCCGGGCACCACCACCGCGTCCGTGCGCTGGGCGTACGAGGTGATCGCCCCGGCCGCGGTCGGCGCGGTGCTGCTCGTGGTGCTGCTCGCGATCGGCTGAACCCGACGGTCCGGCTTTTTTCGGCACGCGCGCTTCACGGCGGCCTCAATGGATCGCGCTTGCCGCACCGACGTCACGACGGGACGGCGGGGGTGGGGCCAGATGCGCTGAGGGTGGCCGCCGACCTGGGCTGGGAAGACCTGGTGCGGGACGCCATCGCCCGGTGGAGTCGCTAAGTCTTGTCGGCCTCGGTCACCGGCTTGATGCGTTCCAAGGGCACGTCCCATTCCTGGCCGCCGCCCCGGGGGCGCATGAACGCCTGACGCTTACGCAGCTTGCCGTTCGACTTGTAGCGCTCCTCGATCACGCCTACCAGCAGCCCCGTGCGCTCCGAGACCGTGTCCATCACGAGCGTCTCGTGCGGCCATGGCAGCTTCCCGTGGTTGAGGGTCGTAGCTGGCTTCCGGTGCTGGGTCACTCGCGGCCTGCTTGCTGAAGTGTTTCGGCGAGGCGGGCGGCCACGTCCGCGCGCACCCGCCCCAGTTCAACGAGCCGTAGCGCGGGGGATGCGGGGTCCACTCGCAGCGACGGAAGCACGATTCCGACTTCGGCCAGCGCTGCCCGAAGGGATTCCGTTGCCACGTAGGGGTCAATGTCCTGCTGTTCCTTGGTTGCCATGAGCCGGACGCTAGAAGTGAGCGGCTGGCTGGCGATAGGCTGCTTTCTCGAATTTGCTCGATGGGGCGCGAGTATTGCTGCTGTTTGCTCGTGGACCCGGCCTGGCCCCGTGGTACCGAGCTGAGGCTCCGGACATGCTGCTGATCAACACCCCTGGAAGGGAGAGCGTCCATGGCTCGTCAGCTGCGATTCACCGGGACAGACAGCAAGGTCGACGGTTGCCCCGCCCTGCACACGGACGAAGGCACCGGCGAGATCATCGTTCAAGGACGCCCGTCACCGACCCGGAAGACCTCGCGCAGCTCCAGCACTTCGGGCCGGACGATGCAGCGGTGGCCGTGCCCCGCGAACTGCTCGTGAACTGGGGGCCGAAGGAGATGGAGCGGGTGCCGGAGATCGTCGACCGGGCCACCTTCCGCCGACTGTTCGAGACCTTCAAACACACCGCCTGGCGGCTGGAAACCCGACGCGGCTACGCCTCTGACCGTGAGGACCCCGACTTTCAGGAGTTCCTGGCCACCGGCTCCTCGCCGTGCGATCCCAACGAGCCCTGGTTCGTCAACATCAAGGCTCAGACCGAAACAGGCAAGCGCGTCGGCCGGGTGCGCATCGCTGACAAGCCGATGACCACCGAGCAGCGGTTCCTGCTCGACTACGCCCGGCACAACGCGGCGGTCGGCGAGGACATGCGCTACCTGTGGCGCGAGGACGCGGCCGACCTGCCCGCCGAGGACTTCTGGATCTTCGACTCACGTATCGTCGCCGTGCTGCGCTTCGATGGCGCCGACAACATCACGGACATCGAGCTGATCACCGAACCGGCTGAGGTCGTGCGGTACGCCGTCGTGCGTGACGCGGCGATGCACCACGCCATCCCGTTCGACCAGTTCGCCGAGTCCGAACAGAGCGCATGACCGGTGAGCACGGACTACCAGCAAGCCAGGGTGGCCCTGGGCGCGCGACTGCGCGAACTTCGGTTCACCTGCCCTGGTGGTCGGCTCACCGGTCAGCAGCTCGCGCAGCGGCTCGGCTGGCAGGGCTCCAAGGTCAGCAAGCTGGAGAACGGCAGGCAGACGGCCACCCCCGAGGACCTGAGGGCGTGGGCTGACGCGACCGAGCAGCCGGGTACGTACGCCGAGCTCGCCGCCCGGCTGGCCGGGTTTGAGTCGCACATCAGGTCATGGCGCAGGGCGCTGGCGAACGGGTTCAAGCCGCTGCACGAGGGCTTGAGCGCGGAGATCGACCGCACCTCACAGATGCGGATCTGGGAAGAGTCGGTGGTTCCCGGCCTGTTGCAGACCCCGGAGTACGCCCGCCACGTCATCCAACGCTATGCGGAGCTGCTCGGCGGAGCCAGCGACATCGAGGCCGCCGTGCGCTCCCGGACGCAGCGTCAGGAGTGGCTGTATCGCCCCGGTCGAAAGCTGCACGTCCTGATGTGGGAAGCCGGGTTGCGGTCGCTGATCTGCCCGCCCTCGGTGCTGGTCGCCCAGCTCGACCGTCTCACCGGGATGATCGGCATGGACACGGTGGAGCTGGGCGTCATCCCCTTCACGGCCTCCGTCAAGATCGTGCCCGCCAACGGGTTCTGGGTCCTTGATGACCGCCTGGTGGTCGCGGAGGACTGGCACGCCGAGATGTGGCTGGACGACGCCGACAACGTCGCCTTGTACTCGAAGGTCTGGCGGACCCTCCGCGAGTCGGCTGTGTACGGGGCCGACGCCCACAACGTCATCAACTCGGCCAGGCGCGCGCTGAACCCGGGTTGACGGGTCGTCTGGGCCGAGGGCTTCCGTGGGGTCTCGCCGGGCCTCGTGCCGGCGGGTACGGCCGGACGGCCCTGGGCGGGTACCGGAAGGCCGCCGGAGACCCCACGGGAGGCCGGGGCGATATATGCGACCTTCCCGGAAGGGAAACACCCGCTTGAAGCCGTCAGGGGCGGTGGTCATCACACCACCGCCCTCCTGTGCGGGGCCGTCATGGAGGCACTGAACGCCGCCGCGCGAGCGGAAGCCGAAGCCGCCGTGCCCCGGACACCGCCGGTGTCCGGGGCACGGAAGGCCGGATTCCCGCGCGGGCTGTCCGTCAGAGACCGGCAGCCGCCGCCAGGTCCCTCCGGACAGCGGCCAGCAGTTCCGCGCCCTTCGCCCGGGCCTCGGGGAGCCCTTCCCTGTCCGCGACCGGGACCACGGCCTCCAGATAGCACTTGAGCTTCGGCTCGGTGCCGCTCGGGCGGACGATGACCCGGGCTCCCGTCAGGTGGTAGCGCAGGCCGTCGGTGGGCGGCAGCGCGTCCGTGCCCAGGGAGAGGTCCTCGGCCGAGGTCACCGGGAGGCCGGCCAGGGAGACCGGGGGAGTCTCCCGCAGGCGCCGCATGGCGTCCGCGATGACCGTGAGGTCCTCCACCCGCACCGACAGCTGGTCCGTGGCGTGCAGACCGTGTTCCAGCGCGAGGTCGTCGAGCAGGTCCAGGAGGGTGCGGCCCTCCTCCTTCAGCGCCGAGGCCAACTCGGTGATCAGCAGGGCCGCCGTGATGCCGTCCTTGTCGCGGACGCCCTCCGGGTCCACGCAGTAGCCGAGCGCCTCCTCGTAGCCGTAGCGCAGGCCCTCGACACGGGCGATCCACTTGAAGCCGGTCAGCGTCTCCTCGTGGCCGAGACCGGCCTTCGCGGCGATCCGGCCGAGGAGCGACGAGGACACGATCGACTCGGCGAACACCCCGGAGACGCCGCGGCTGACCAGATGGGCGGCGAGCAGCGCGCCGACCTCGTCGCCGCGCAGCATCCGCCAGCCGCCCTCGGCCGACGCGTCCGGGACGGCCACGGCGCAGCGGTCGGCGTCCGGGTCGTTCGCGATGACGAGGTCCGGCCGCGCCCGGCGCGCGGTCGCGAAGGCGAGATCCATGGCGCCGGGCTCTTCCGGATTGGGGAAGGCGACGGTGGGGAACGCGGGGTCGGGATCGGCCTGTTCGGCCACGAGCACGGGCTCGGGGAACCCCGCCCGGGCGAAGGCGGCCGTGAGCACGGCGGTGCCCACGCCGTGCAGCGCGGTGTGGACGGTCCTGGCGGTACGGGGCGAACCGGGGCTGAGAACTGCGTCCGTACGGGCGAGATACGCCTCCAGGACCTCCTCGCCGAGGGTCTCCCAGCCCGACTCCGGGCGGGGCACGCCGTCGAGGGCGCCGACCGCCGCGATGGCGGCGGCGATCTCCGCGTCGGCGGGGGGCACGATCTGCGAGCCGTCGCCGAGATAGACCTTGTAGCCGTTGTCGCGCGGCGGGTTGTGGCTGGCGGTGACCTCCACGCCCGCGACGGCTCCCAGATGCCGTATGGCGTACGCGAGGACGGGGGTCGGCAGCGGGCGGGGCAGCACGGCGGCGCGCAGGCCGGCGCCGGTCATCACGGCCGCGGTGTCGCGGGCGAAGTCGGCCGACTTGTAGCGGGCGTCGTAGCCGATCACGACGAGGCCGCCCGTGCCGCCGTTCGCCTGGAGATACGCGGCGAGGCCGGCGGCGGCGCGGATCACGACCGACCGGTTCATCCGCATCGGGCCCGCGCCGAGCTCACCGCGCAGGCCCGCGGTGCCGAACTGGAGCGTGCCCGAGAAGCGCTCGGCGAGCGCGTCGAGGTCCCCGGCGTCGACGAGTCCGGCGAGCTCGGCGCGCGTGTCGGGGTCCGGGTCCTCGGCGAGCCAGGCCCTGGCCTGCGTGATGGGGTCCTGCTGCACGGTGTCCGCCTTTCTGCGGGATGCGGGGTGCGGGTGCGGGGTGGGTGTGCCGCTGCGCGGGGCGGGCCGGGGCTCTGCCCCGGGCCCCGCGCCTCAATCGCCGGCGGGGCTTGATCTGGTGGCCCAGTGTCGTGGGAGACGGCGCTCCGGCGCGGGTTTTCGGGGGCTCTGCCCCCGGGCCCCCGCGCCTCAAACGCCGGCGAGGCTGGATGCGGTCTCATGCAGCGGCGAGGCTGGATGCGGTCTCATGCAGAGGTGAGGCTGGATGCGTCTCATGCAGCGGTGAGGCTGGATGCGGCCTCAATCGCCGGCGAGGCTGGATGCGGTCTCATGCAGCGGCGACGCTGGATGCGGTCTCATGCAGCGGCGAGGCTAGATCCGTTCCAGCACCCGTGCCAGCAGCGCGCCCATCCGGGTGGCCGAGTCGCGGCCGGCCTGGAGGACCTCCTCGTGGTTGAGGGGTTCGCCGCTCAGGCCCGCCGCGAGGTTCGTGACCAGGGAGATGCCCAGCACCTCCGCGCCCGCCTCACGCGCCGCGATCGCCTCGAGCACCGTGGACATGCCGACCAGGTCGCCACCCATGACCCGGACCATGTTGATCTCGGCCGGGGTCTCGTAGTGCGGGCCGGGGAACTGCACGTACACGCCCTCTTCGAGCGTCTCGTCGATCTCCTTGCACAGGGCGCGCAGCCGCGGCGAGTACAGGTCGGTCAGGTCGATGAAGTTCGCGCCGACGATCGGCGAGGCCGCCGTGAGGTTGATGTGGTCGCTGATGAGGACCGGCTGGCCCGGGCGCATGCCCTCGCGCAGCCCTCCGCAGCCGTTCGTCAGGATGACGGTCCTGCAGCCCGCCGCGGCGGCCGTACGCACGCCGTGGGCGACGGCGGCGACGCCCCGGCCCTCGTAGAAGTGCGTGCGGCCGAGGAAGACCAGGGCACGCTTCTCGCCGATCCTGTACGAGCGGATCGTGCCGCCGTGCCCCTCGACCGCGGGCGCCGGGAATCCGGGCAGCGCGGTGACCGGGAACTCGGCCTCCGGAGTGCCGAGCGCATCGCCGGCGGGGGCCCACCCGGAGCCCATCACCAGGGCGACGTCATGGGTCTCGGCGCCGGTCAGCTCGCGCAGGCGGGCGGCGGCGTCGGCGGCGGCGGAGTGGGGGTCGCCCTGGACGTGGTCCGGAATAACAGATGCGTTCACGCGGATGAGGGTAACCGGTGATTCCCTACGCGCGTAGATGCGTCCGCTCAGAGTCTGGCCGGTCGTGCTCGTACTTTCGTACAGAAGGCGTCGGGGGGCGGTGCTCAGCAGGGGTGCTTGCGCAGGCCCATCACATAGTCGTGCGGCGCGCCCGCCGACTCGGCGGCGTCCGCCACCTCGCCCAGATAACGCGCGGAGGGCAGCCCGCCCTCGTAGCCGTTGAGGACGTACATCCAGGCGGGCTCCTCGCCGTCCAGGGTGTGTACCCGCACCCGCATCCGGCGGTAGATGTCGAGGCCGACACCCTCCCAGCGGTCCATGGAGTCCTCGTCCATGGGGGCCAGGTCGTACAACGCGACGAAGACCTGGGAACGGGGGGCCTCCACCACCGTGGCCAGCGCGCCCTCCCAGCCCATCTGCTCCCCGCCGAACGTCAGCCGCCAGCCGTTGAGCCAGCCCGTGCCGCGCAGCGGGGAGTGCGGAGCGCGGCGCGTCATCAGCCGCGCGTCGAGGTTGCCGGCGTACGCGGCGTAGAGCGACATGGGGTCGAGGGTACGGGAGGTGACGGGGGTGCGCGGGTTGCGGCGGGGAAGACCCCCGGTCGTGGGGGCCGGCGGGGCCGTGGAGGCCGTGGCCGGGCCAGGGCGGTTCCCGTATGGAGGGCCCCGGGGCGAAGCAGCTTGGCGCGTGCGGGACAATGAATTACGTACTGCATACGCCGGGGCGATCCCCCGGACCCCCGGCCGGGGCGGCAGACGGCCGTGGGATGACACCACGCGAGGCGGACTTTTCGTGACCCGGATCGTGATCATCGGCGGCGGCCCCGGCGGCTACGAGGCGGCACTGGTCGGCGCCCAGCTCGGCGCGGAGGTGACCGTCGTCGACTGCGACGGCCTCGGCGGCGCGTCGGTGCTGACCGACTGCGTGCCCTCCAAGACCCTGATCGCGACGGCCGAGGTGATGACCACCTTCGACTCCTCCTACGAGGAGCTCGGCATCATCGTCGCGGACGACACCCCGCACATGGAACAGGCCGCTCGGGTCGTCGGCGTCGACCTGGGCAAGGTCAACCGGCGTGTCAAGCGCCTCGCGCTCGCCCAGTCCCACGACATCACCGCCTCGGTCACCCGTGCGGGTGCCAGGGTCATGCGCGGCCGCGGCCGGCTCGACGGTCTCCAGGCCGCCGACGGGTCCCGCCAGGTCGTGGTGACCGCGGCCGACGGCACCGAGGAGCGGCTCACCGCCGACGCCGTGCTGATAGCGACCGGTGGCCACCCCCGGGAGATCCCGGACGCGCAGCCCGACGGCGAGCGCATCCTCAACTGGACCCAGGTCTACGACCTCGACCAGCTCCCCGAGGAGCTCATCGTGGTCGGCTCCGGTGTCACCGGAGCCGAGTTCGCGGGCGCCTACCAGGCGCTCGGCTCGCGGGTGACCCTCGTCTCCTCCCGCGACCGGGTGCTCCCGGGCGAGGACCCGGACGCCGCCGCCGTCCTGGAGGACGTCTTCAGGCGCCGCGGCATGAACGTCATGGCCCGCTCCCGCGCCCAGTCCGCCAAGCGCGTCGGCGACCGCGTCGAGGTCACCCTCGCGGACGGCCGTGTCATCTCCGGCACCCACTGCCTGATGGCGGTCGGCGCGATCCCGAACACCGCGGGCATGGGCCTGGAGGAGGCGGGCGTCCTGCTCAAGGAGTCCGGCCACATCCGGACCGACCGGGTCTCCCGCACCAGCGCCCCCGGGGTGTACGCCGCCGGTGACGTCACCGGGATCTTCGCGCTGGCCTCGGTCGCGGCGATGCAGGGCCGGATCGCGATGTACCACTTCCTCGGCGACGCGGTGGCTCCGCTGAACCTGAAGACGGTCTCCGCGAACGTCTTCACCGACCCCGAGATCGCCACCGTGGGTTACAGCCAGGCCGACGTCGACTCCGGCAAGATCGACGCCCGTGTCGTGAAGCTGCCGCTGCTGCGCAACCCGCGCGCCAAGATGCAGGGCATCCGGGACGGCTTCGTCAAGATCTTCTGCCGGCCCGGTACGGGCATCGTCGTCGGCGGCTGTGTCGTCGCCCCGCGCGCCAGCGAGCTGATCCACCCGATCTCGCTCGCGGTGGACAACAACCTGACGGTGGAGCAGATCGCCAACGCCTTCACCGTGTACCCCTCGCTCTCCGGATCGATCGCCGAAGTGGCCCGGCAGTTGCACACCCGCAAGAGCGCGGGCGAGGCGTAGCGCCCGGCGGCCACGGGCCGCGGCGTGACATGGGCGGGGCCCCTATACCACCAGGGGGCCCCGCGCATGTACAACTTCTGTTATTCGGCGCAAACTGCTGAAAAGCAACCTACGGCCAGGTTACTGTCAGTTTCGTGTTCGCTGCAGAACGTCGTCAATTGATCCTCGAAATGGTGCGCGCCAACGGGGCGGTATCGCTCCGTGAGCTCGCCCGCGTCGTCCAGACCTCCGAAGTGACCGTACGGCGGGACGTGCGGGCACTGGAGGCAGAAGGACTCCTCGACCGCCGGCACGGCGGTGCGGTCTTGCCGGGCGGTTTTACGCGGGAGTCCGGCTTTCCGCAGAAATCCCATCTCTCCACCGCGGAGAAGACGGCCATCGCCGACCTGGCGGCCGGTCTGGTCGGTGAAGGCGAGGCCATCGTGGTCGGCGCCGGAACGACCACGCAGGAGCTGGCCCGCCGGCTCGCGCGTGTGCCGGGCCTCACCGTGGTCACCAACTCACTGCTGGTCGCCCAGGCGTTGGCCCATGCCAACCGGGTGGAAGTGGTGATGACCGGCGGCACCCTGCGCGGGAGCAACTACGCGCTGGTCGGCAGCGGGGCGGAGCAGTCCCTCCAGGGGCTGCGGGTCTCCCGGGCCTTCCTCTCCGGGAGCGGGCTGACCGCGGAGCGCGGGCTGTCCACGTCCAACATGCTCTCGGCGAGTGTGGACCGGGCGCTGGTGCAGGCGGCGGCGGAGGTGGTGGTCCTCGCCGACCACACGAAGCTCGGCTCCGACACCATGTTCCAGACGGTGCCCACGGAACTGATCACCCGTCTGGTGACGGACGAACCGCCGGTCCATGACGAGCGTGCGGCCACGGAGCTCCAGGCGCTCGCCGACCAGGGTGTGGAGATCACGGTGGCGGGACCCGACACGGAGTCCCGCTCCGGAGGTGACCATGTGCCGCCCGGACGCCAGCCCCGGCAGGAGATGCCGCTGCCGGGGCAGCGGCGCACACAGGGCGGCCACGGGGCGCCCGGTGGGGGACTCGGACCGCAGCTGCGGAGCGCCGCCGCGCTGGCGGACGGTCCGGTGGGACGGGTCGCGGATCTCCGGCGCAGGTAGGGGCGCGGGCCCGGAGGCGCCCGTCAGGCCGGGGCGCCGGGCGGGGCCGAGGGCACGGGGCCGGCGGCCGGGTCGGCCTTCAGGCCGCGCAGGGTGAGGCGCAGCAGGCGGTCGGCCAGGGCAGGGTCGGCCGGGGTCTGCTCCGCGGCCAGCGCGATCGCGTTCGTCAGCTGCAGCAGGTCGTCGATCGACACGTCGGTCCGCACCGAGCCGCTCGACTGCGCGCGCGCCAGCAGCCGCGCCCCTGCCTGGCGCAGGGGCACATGGCAGGGCGTCAGCGCCGAAGTCTCGTTGCCCGAAGCGGACATGAGGGCCCCCGCCAGGCCGCGGTACTCGCCCGCATGGGTGATGATCGCGCCCAGCCAGTCCACCAGGGCGGTGCACGGCTGCTCGGCCCGCTCCAGTTCGCCGGAGCGCGCGATGAGCGCGGTCAGGGCCTCCTGGAACACCGCGTTGATCAGCGCCTCGCGGTGGGGGAAGTGCCGGTAGAGCGTGCCGATGCCGACCCCCGCCCGGCGGGCGATGTCCTCCAGCGAGGCATCCGTGCCGTGCGCCGCGAAGGACGCGCGGGCCTCGCCCACCAGCCGGTCGTAGTTGCGGCGTGCGTCCGCGCGCATGGGCCGGGCCGGTGTCGCCGCGGTGCTCATCGCCATCGCCCTGTCCTCCTGCCGTCCGCCTCGCTCCCAGGATGCCACTGGGGGCCCGGCGGATGCCGGGCCCCCAGTGCGGAAGAGCGAGTGCTCAGTCCTTGATCTCGCAGATCGCGGCGCCGGACGAGACCGAGGTGCCGACCTCGGCCGACAGGCCCTTCACCGTGCCGGAGCGGTGCGCGTTGAGCGGCTGCTCCATCTTCATGGCTTCGAGTACGACGATGAGGTCGCCCTCCTTGACCTCCTGGCCCTCCTCGACGGCGATCTTGACGATCGTGCCCTGCATCGGGGAGGCCAGCGTGTCACCGGAGGCCGCGGAACCGGCCTTCTTCGCCGCGCGGCGCTTCGGCTTCGCACCGGCCGCCAGGCCCGTACGCGCCAGGCTCATGCCGAGCGAGGAGGGCAGCGAGACCTCCAGGCGCTTGCCGCCGACCTCGACGACCACGGTCTCGCGGCCGGACTCCTCGTCCGCGTCCTGGTCGGCGGGCACCGCGAACGGCTTGATCTCGTTGACGAACTCCGTCTCGATCCACCGGGTGTGGACCCGGAACGGGTCCGAGGTGAACGCCGGGTCGACCACGACCGCGCGGTGGAACGGGATGGCCGTGGCCATGCCCTCCACCTGGAACTCGGCCAGCGCACGCGCGGCGCGCTGCAGCGCCTGCTCGCGGGTCGCTCCGGTCACGATCAGCTTGGCCAGCAGGGAGTCCCACGCCGGGCCGATGACCGAACCCGACTCGACGCCCGCGTCCAGCCGGACGCCCGGGCCGGTCGGCGGGGCGAAGGAGGTGACGGTGCCCGGGGCGGGCAGGAAGCCGCGGCCCGGGTCCTCGCCGTTGATCCGGAACTCGAACGAGTGACCGCGCACGGCCGGGTCGCCGTAACCGAGCTCCTCGCCGTCGGCGATGCGGAACATCTCGCGCACGAGGTCGAGGCCGGTGACCTCCTCGGTGACCGGGTGCTCGACCTGGAGGCGGGTGTTGACCTCCAGGAAGGAGATCGTGCCGTCCAGGCCCACGAGGAACTCGACCGTGCCGGCGCCGACGTAGCCGGCCTCCTTCAGGATCGCCTTCGACGCGGCGTACAGCTGCGCGTTCTGGTCCTCGGTCAGGAACGGCGCGGGGGCCTCCTCGACCAGCTTCTGGTGGCGGCGCTGGAGCGAGCAGTCACGCGTCGACACGACCACCACGTTGCCGTGGGAGTCGGCCAGGCACTGGGTCTCCACGTGGCGCGGCTTGTCGAGGTAGCGCTCGACGAAGCACTCGCCGCGGCCGAACGCCGCGACGGCCTCACGGACCGCCGAGTCGTACAGCTCGGGGATCTCCTCCAGCGTGCGGGCCACCTTGAGGCCGCGCCCGCCACCGCCGAAGGCCGCCTTGATGGCGATCGGCAGGCCGTTCTTCTCGGCGAACTCCACGACCTCGGCCGAGCCGCTCACCGGGTCCGGCGTGCCGGCCACCAGCGGGGCGCCGGCGCGCTGCGCGATGTGACGGGCCGCGACCTTGTCGCCGAGGTCCCGGATGGCGTGCGGCGGCGGACCGATCCACGTCAGACCGGCGTCCAGCACTGCCTGGGCGAACTCCGCGTTCTCCGAGAGGAAGCCGTAACCGGGGTGGATCGCGTCCGCCCCCGAATCCTTCGCGGCCTGGAGCACCTTGGCCATGTCCAGATAGCTGGCGGCCGGAGTGTCACCGCCCAGAGCGAACGCCTCGTCGGCCGCGCGCACATGCAGAGCGTCCCGGTCCGGATCGGCGTAGACGGCTACGCTCGCGATTCCGGCATCCCGGCAAGCCCGAGCAACACGGACAGCGATTTCGCCACGGTTGGCGATGAGCACCTTGCGCACGATGACTCCCTCCTTGAGAACAAGCTGAGTTTAGGGACTACCAACACGGCCCTACGACCCGTCCCCAGTAGTGAACTTGCCCACACGGAGTGTGATTCGAGGCTTCCTCGAGTCGCGAAATCCCTTGTCGCACCACGGTACGCCGGGATCCTGAACCGCACAGTAGCCACGAAGTGTGGCCCAAGTCTCTGTCCGGACGGTCAACGCCGCGCGGCGTTTCTTTGTGGACTCCCTACGAACGGCCGAGGGAATCTTTGCCGCGGCGCCGATGACCGGACGCCGGGGCGGCGTGGCGCGGGAGTGAACGGTGCGCGGTCCCTTGTCCGGAGCATTACTCGTTAGTAGGGTCCGCGCTACGCACGTACTGCAGGTAACAGGGGGTGGCGCCATGGTGCGCAGACCAGTGGCCTTCGTGACCGCGATCGTTCTGTTCGCGGAAGCCGTGGGCATCGTGATCGTCAACGCCGTCCTCGCCACGGTGGCCGACAACCAGAGCATGTCGCTCGCCGGGATCGATCCGGACGCCATGGTCACCGGCACGTGGGTGATGGGCGGCGTCTCCGGGGCCCTGCTGGTGCTCTGCGGGCTGATACCGCTGCTGGCGGGGATACGCGACCGGGCGCCCGGACGCCTCGCCAGGATCACCCTCATCGCCTGCGCGGTCGTGCACGGCGTGCTGGGCGCGCTGGCGGTCGGGCTGATCGGCTGGCCGGCGTTCGTGTTCCTGATGGCCGTCCTGGCGCTGATCGTGCTCACCCTGGTGGTGTACGAGCGCCGGGAGCCGGAGGCCGCGAAGACCGGCCCCGAGGAGGCTCCGGCGCCGGTGTGATCAGACCCACAAGTCGGTGACGGAGACGCCCAGTTCACCCAGCAGGCCGCGCAGCAGCGGCAGGGAGAGCCCGATGACGTTGCCGTGGCTGCCCTCGATCCCCTCGACGAACGGCGCCGAGCGGCCGTCCAGGGTGAACGCCCCCGCCACGTGGAGCGGCTCGCCCGAGGCGACGTAGGCCGCCACCTCGGCGTCCGTGGGCTCGCCGAACCTGACGACGGTGGACGCGGTCGCCGACGCCGTGCGGCCGGTGGCCGTGTCGATGACGCTGTGGCCCGTCCGCAGGACGCCGGACCGGCCGCGCATCGACTTCCAGCGGGCGGTGGCCTCCTCGGCGTCGGCGGGCTTGCCGTACGCCTCGCCGTCCAGTTCCAGCACCGAGTCGCAGCCGATGACGAGCGCGCCCGCGGCCTCGGGGCGGGCCGCCACCGCGGCTGCCTTCGCCTCGGCCAGTACGAGCGCCAGCTCGGCCGGGGTCGGCGCGGTGATCGCGTCCTCGTCCACACCGCTGACGATCACCTCGGGGGCGAAGCCCGCCTGGCGCAGGAGACCGAGACGGGCGGGGGAGGCGGAGGCGAGCACGAGGCGGCGCTGATCAGTCATACCGGCCATCGTAGGCGCGTCCGGAACGTCATCGGGTGCCCAGGACGAACATCGCCACGACCATGGCCAGCGCCAGCAGCAGCCCCGCCCGCCGCATCATGTCCTGGGCGTCGCGCAGTTCCTTGGGAGGCTTGTTCTCGGGGTCGGACCACAGCATGGTTCCGATGGTGCTCCGGACACGGCTGCGGCGCCTGAGTACGCGTACTCAAGCGCCGCTGACGTGCCCGGTCTCAGGAGGGCCAGTACGTCCGCGCCCAGGAGCGGGGCCCCGGCCGCAGCGCGCCCCGGCGGGCGATGCGCCCCGGGTCGGACCACTGTTCGGGCGGCAGCGGGGCGCCCGACGGCACCTCGGTCAGCGCCGCGGCGCGCGCCCGGACCACGGCGAGCGCGGCGGCGAGCTCCTCCGGGGTCGGATTGCCCCGTACGACCTTGATCATGGTGGCTCCCGGTGGCTAGAGGGGGATGTTGCCGTGCTTCTTCGGCGGCAGCGACTCGCGCTTCGTACGGAGCTGGCGCAGGCCCTTCACCAGGTGCGCGCGGGTGTCGGACGGCATGATCACCGCGTCGACGTAACCGCGCTCGGCCGCGACGTACGGGTTGAGCAGCGCGTCCTCGTAGTCGGCCATCAGCTCGGCGCGGGTGGCGTCCGGGTCGTCGGCGGCGGCGATCGTGCGGCGGTGCAGGATGTTCACCGCGCCCTGCGCGCCCATGACGGCGATCTGCGCGGTCGGCCACGCCAGGTTCAGGTCGGCGCCCAGGTGCTTGGAGCCCATGACGTCGTAGGCGCCGCCGAAGGCCTTGCGGGTGATCACGGTGATCAGCGGGACGGTCGCCTCGGCGTAGGCGTAGATGAGCTTGGCGCCGCGGCGGATGATGCCGCCGTACTCCTGGTCGACTCCCGGCAGGAAGCCCGGTACGTCGACGAAGGTGAGGACCGGCACGTTGAACGCGTCGCACGTGCGGACGAAGCGTGCGGCCTTCTCGCTCGCGTTGATGTCCAGACAGCCGGCGAACTGCATCGGCTGGTTGGCGACGATGCCGACCGGGTAGCCCTCGACGCGTCCGAAGCCGGTGATGATGTTCGGCGCGAACAGGGCCTGGGTCTCCAGGAACTCGCCGTCGTCGAGCACGTGCTCGATCGCGGTGTGCATGTCGTACGGCTGGTTCGCCGAGTCCGGGATGAGGGTGTCGAGCTCGCGGTCCTCGTCCGTGGTCTCCAGATCGGCTTCCTCCGGGAAGGCCGGGGCCTCCGAGAGGTTGTTCGACGGGAGGTAGGACAGCAGGGACTTGACGTACTCGATGGCGTCCTTCTCGTCGCCCGCCATGTGGTGCGCCACGCCGGACGTGGTGTTGTGCGTGCGGGCGCCGCCCAGCTCCTCGAAGCCGACGTCCTCACCGGTGACCGTCTTGATGACGTCGGGCCCGGTGATGAACATGTGCGAGGTCTGGTCGACCATGACCGTGAAGTCGGTGATCGCGGGAGAGTAGACCGCGCCGCCCGCGCACGGCCCGACGATCAGTGAGATCTGCGGGACGACCCCCGACGCGTGGACGTTGCGGCGGAAGATCTCGGCGAACAGGCCGAGCGCGGCCACGCCCTCCTGGATGCGGGCGCCCCCGCCGTCGTTGATGCCGATGACCGGGCAGCCGGTCTTCATCGCGAAGTCCATGACCTTGACGATCTTCTCGCCGTAGACCTCGCCCAGCGAGCCGCCGAAGATCGTGAAGTCCTGCGAGTACACGCAGACGGGGCGGCCGTCGACCGTGCCGTATCCGGTGACGACCCCGTCCCCGTAGGGGCGGTTCTTCTCGATGCCGAAATTGGTGGACCGGTGCCTCGCGAACTCGTCCAGCTCCACGAAGGAGCCCTCGTCGAGCAGGAGCTCGACGCGTTCCCGGGCGGTCAACTTGCCCTTGGCGTGCTGCTTTTCCACGGCACGGGCGGAACCCGCGTGTGTGGCCTCGTCGATACGGCGCTGGAGGTCCGCGATCTTGCCCGCGGTGGTGTGGATGTCGCTCTGCGGCTCGGACATCGGGTGGCGGCTCCCTGCCTGGTCACGGGGACGGCTGGTACATCCAGTAGAAGTGCTGGACCCATGTGTGCTCGACGGCTACCTGCTCGTCGGCCGGTGTTAGCTACTGATCCGTAGCGTATCGGCGCGGATACGGTTCGGCAGTGCGTCGTTGGCCACACCTAATGTGGGTTGCATGACACCTCCCGATGCGCCACACAACCGCTGGTCGGACCTCGACAGGCCGCCTCTGAACGTCGCGGCGCTCCGCCGCGGGCTGCTGAGACCGGACGGGCTGTGGACCTCGCTGGACGTCGTCGAGGCGACCGGCTCCACCAACTCCGACCTCGCGGCACGGGCGGCGGGCGGCGGGCTCGCGGAGGGCGCGGTGCTGGTCGCGGAGGAGCAGACCGCGGGGCGCGGACGCCTCGACCGGAGCTGGACGGCGCCGCCCCGCTCGGGCATCTTCCTCTCCGTCTACCTGACCCCCGGCGGCGTACCCGTCGAGCGGTGGGGCTGGCTGCCGCTGCTCACCGGTGTCGCCGCCGCGACGGGCCTCGCGCAGTCGGCGGGCGTCGACATGGCACTGAAATGGCCCAACGACCTCCTGGTGACCATCGCCGGCACCGAGCGCAAGACCGGCGGCATCCTCGCCGAGCGCGCGGGGGAGGGCGTCGTCATCGGCATCGGCCTCAACATCTCGCTGCGCGCGGCCGAGCTGCCGGCCCCGCACGCCGGTTCGCTGGCGCTCGCCGGAGCCGTCTCCACCGACCGCGAGACCCTGCTGCGGGCCGTACTGCGTTCACTCGAACAGTGGTACGGGCAGTGGCGCGACGCGAACGGCGACGCCGCCGAGAGCGGGCTCCAGGCCGCCTACGCGGCGGGCTGCGCCACCCTGGACCGCACGGTGCGGGCCGAGCTGCCCGGCGACCGGTCCGTCGTCGGCGAGGCCGTCGCGATCGACGGGGACGGGCGGCTGGTGCTGGCCACGGGCGACGGGCTCCAGGAGCCGGTGTCGGCCGGAGACATCGTCCACCTGCGCGGGGAGGAGGGCGGTCTCACCTGATCCGGCGCTCGGGGGTGTGCGTCCGCACATACGGGTGATGTCACGTATGACGGACCCGTAACCATGTCACCGGGGACGTGAGCCAGGGCACACCTGCCGTATCGTTGAGGCGATCCAGCGACAGATCGGCAGGGCAGTGCGCAGGGAACGGGCAGGAGGCGGCCGGTGACCGTCGACGACACGAACTCCGACGACGGCGCGGAGCCCTCGTCGGGGCCGTCGGTCCACTCGACACCGCATCACGAGGTCGACCACACGGCCGAACCGACCGACGACCCTCTCGCGATCCGGCTGGAGTCCCTGATCCTGGGGGCCGACCGCCGCTACACGCCGTTCCAGGCGGCCAGGACCGCCGGGGTATCCATGGACCTGGCCTCCCGGTTCTGGCGGGCCATGGGGTTCGCCGACATCGGGCAGGCCAAGGCGCTCACCGAGGCCGACGTGCTGGCACTGCGGCGCCTCGCCGGTCTCGTCGAGGCCGGACTGCTCAGCGAGCCGATGGCGATCCAGGTGGCCCGGTCCACCGGCCAGACCACGGCCCGGCTCGCCGAGTGGCAGATCGACTCCTTCCTGGAGGGGCTGACCGAGCCCCCCGAGCCCGGAATGACCCGTACCGAGGTCACGTATCCGCTGATCGAACTCCTCCTGCCGGAGCTCCAGGAGTTCCTGGTCTACGTGTGGCGGCGCCAGCTGGCGGCGGCCACCGGGCGGGTCGTGCAGACCGGGGACGACGAGGAGATGGTCGACCGGCGCCTCGCGGTGGGCTTCGCCGACCTCGTGGGCTTCACCCGGCTGACCCGGCGGCTGGAGGAGGAGGAGCTCGGTGAGCTGGTCGAGTCCTTCGAGACGACCTCGGCCGACCTGGTCGCCGCGCACGGCGGACGGCTCATCAAGACCCTGGGCGACGAGGTGCTCTTCGCGGCGGACGACGCGGGCACGGCGGGCGAGATAGCGCTCCGGCTGGTCGAGGCGATGTCCCAGGACACCACGATGCCCGCGCTGCGGGTGGGCATCGCGTTCGGCACGGTCACGACGCGCATGGGCGACGTCTTCGGTACGACGGTGAATCTGGCCAGCCGGCTCACGTCGATAGCGCCCAAGGACGCGGTGCTGGTCGACGGGGCCTTCGCCCAGGAGCTGATCAGGAACGGCGACGCCCCCGCGTCCGAGGCGCAGGCGGCCGAGGAGGCCGCGGCGGCGGCGGAGCGGGTGCGGCTGGCGGAGAAGGAGGGCCGGGCGCCGGACGAGGAGCCACCGCTGCCGACGTACCGCTTCGGGCTGCAGCCCATGTGGCAGCGGCCGGTGCGAGGGCTGGGCGTGGTCGAGCCCTGGCTCCTGGCCCGCCGGGGCAAACCGGCCGGCTGAGCCGCTGCCCTGGGACTCAACCCCGCGCGGCGGACGGCCCACCCTAGGATTCCGGTAACGCTCGTTAACCGGAGGGGTGCAGCATGGGTGTCACGTCCGAGCAGAGGTTCGGGGAATTCGTCGTCGTACGGCGCCACGAGGGCCAGGACCATGTCGCCGAGCTCGTGCTCGACCGGCCCAGGGCGATGAACGCGGTGAGCACCGCGATGGCGGTGGCCGTCGCCGAGGCGTGCGACGCGCTCGGGGCCGACCGGGACGTGCGGGCGACCGTACTCACGTCCAGCAGTGAGCGGGCCTTCTGTGTGGGCGCCGACCTCAAGGAGCGGAACTCCTTCAGTGACGCCGAGCTGGTGCGGCAGCGGCCCACCGCGCGGGCCGCGTACACCGGCGTGCTGGAGCTTCCGATGCCCGTCGTCGCCGCGGTGCACGGCTTCGCCCTCGGCGGCGGCTTCGAGCTCGCGCTGGCCTGCGACGTGATCGTGGCCGACCGCACGGCCGTGGTCGGCCTGCCCGAGGTCTCCGTCGGCGTCATCCCCGGCGGCGGTGGTACGCAGCTGCTGCCCCGCAGGGTCGGCGCGGCCCGTGCGGCCGAGCTGGTCTTCAGCGCGCGCCGGGTGGAGGCGGACGAGGCGCGTGAGCTCGGCCTGGTCGACGAGCTGGTCGAGGCCGGCCGGGACCGGGAGGCCGCGCTCGCCCTGGGCGCCCGGATCGCGGCGAACTCCCCGGTGGGGCTCAGGGCCGCCAAGCGGGCCCTGCGGCTGGGGCAGGGCCTGGATCTGCGGGCGGGGCTGGAGGTCGAGGACGCGGCCTGGCGGTCGGTGGCCTTCTCCGGGGACCGGGCCGAGGGCGTCGCGGCGTTCAACGAGAAGCGGAAGCCCAGCTGGCCCGGCGAGTGAGGCCCTGAAGATCATCAGCGCCGTCAACTGATCAAATCAGATCAAACCTACCTAAGCTGGGGCAATGGGCGGTGATGATGCGCGGTTGCGCGCGGTGGTGGCGCTTGCGCAGACGATGGCGGCGGCGTACACCCCGCGCGATTCGTGGCACGCGGCGGCGGTAGGGGCGTGCGAGGCGCTGGGCGGCAGCTTCGCCGCCCTGTCCGTGTGGGAGCGGGAGCAGGGCAGGCTGCGCGTGCTGGTGAACGCGGGGGAGCGGGCCGAGGGGGAGGAGCAGTTCCCCGAGGCCGAGGCCTACCCCGTGCACCAGTTCCCGGAGATCACCGAGTTCCTGCACGAGCGCTGGGCGGGCGGCGGCGAACCCGACGCCTGGGTGGAGACCGCCGACGGCACCCAGGCCCCGGGCGCACCGGCCCGGGGCGCCCGGCCGTTCTGTCATCAGCGCGTCGCGGCGCTGCGCAGGCGCGGCCGGGGCTGCTGCGTGGTCGCCCCGATCGTGCTGCACGGGAGGGCCTGGGGTGAGCTCTACGTGGCCCGCCCGGCGGGAGCCCCGGTCTTCGACCGGGACGACGCGGACTTCGCGACCGTGCTGGCCGCGGTCGTCGCGGCGGGCATCGCGCAGACCGAGCGGCTCGAAGAGGTCCGCCAGCTGGCCTTCACCGATCCGCTGACCGGCCTCGCGAACCGCAGGGCCGTCGACATCCGGCTCGACGAGGCGCTGGAGCTGCACCGCGCCGAGGGGGCCGTGGTCAGCCTGGCCGTCTGCGATCTGAACGGCCTCAAGACGGTCAACGACACGCACGGCCACGCCGTCGGCGACCGCCTGCTGGAACGTTTCGGCTCCGTGCTCTCGCTCTGCGGCGCCATGCTCCCCGGCGCGCTGGCCGCGCGCCTCGGCGGCGACGAGTTCTGTCTGCTGACCGTGGGGCCGTCCGCCGACGACGTCGTCCGGGTGTCCGAGGAGCTCTGCGCACGGGCCGTCGCCCTGGAGCTCGGCAACGGGGTCGCCTGCGGGGTCGCGTCCACGGGTGACGACATCGGCCCGGTCCAGTCCGCGCGCCGGCTCTTCCGGCTGGCGGACGCCGCCCAGTACCAGGCGAAGGCGGCGCACTCCCGTAAACCGGTCGTGGCGGGGCGCGACGGTGATGTGATCCGGCTCGCCGACTCCCCGCCCCGCTCGCCGCACGATCGCCGCCGGCTCCGGGGAAACCCGCCGAACGGTGACCGGTGACCGCCGCGAGACCCGTGTAAGGGGTCAAACCCACGACCACTGGTGACATGGCGGGTTTCAGTCCGTAGGCTTCTGAATATGGATATGCATACAGTCGTGGTGGGGACGTCCGGCACCACCGCCGACGACGTCATCGCCGTGGCACGCCAGGGCGCCCGGGTCGAACTCTCGGCCGCCGCCGTCGAAGCCCTCGCCGCCGCCCGCGAGATCGTCGACGCGCTCGCCGCCAAGCCCGAGCCGGTCTACGGCGTCTCCACCGGCTTCGGCGCCCTCGCCAGCCGTCACATCAGCCCCGGTCTGCGCGCGCAGCTCCAGCGCAACATCGTCCGCTCGCACGCGGCGGGCATGGGCCCCCACGTCGAGCGCGAGGTCGTCCGCGCCCTGATGTTCCTGCGGCTCAAGACCCTGGCCTCCGGCCGCACCGGCGTACGCCCCGAAGTCGCGCAGACCATGGCCGACGTGCTCAACGCGGGCATCACCCCCGTCGTCCACGAGTACGGCTCGCTCGGCTGCTCCGGCGACCTCGCCCCGCTCTCGCACTGCGCGCTGACCCTGATGGGCGAGGGCGACGCCGAGGGCGCCGACGGCGTCGTGCGGCCCGCGGCCGAGCTCCTCGCCGCGCACGGCATCACCCCCGTCGAGCTGCGCGAGAAGGAGGGGCTCGCGCTCCTCAACGGCACCGACGGCATGCTCGGGATGCTCGTCATGGCCCTCGCGGACCTGAAGAGCCTCTACACCAGCGCCGACATCACCGCCGCGCTCTCCCTGGAGGCGCTGCTCGGCACGGACAAGGTGCTCGCCCCGGAGCTGCACGCCATCCGCCCGCACCCCGGCCAGGGCGTCTCCGCCGACAACATGCTGCGGGTCCTCGCCGGGTCCGGCCTCACGGGGCGGCACGCCGACATCACGTCCGACGCCCCCCGGGTCCAGGACGCCTACTCCGTGCGCTGCGCGCCCCAGGTCAACGGCGCCGGCCGCGACACCCTCGCGCACGGGCGGCTCGTCGCGGACCGCGAACTGGCCTCGGCGGTGGACAACCCGGTCGTCCTTCCGGACGGGCGGGTCGAGTCCAACGGCAACTTCCACGGCGCGCCCGTCGCGTACGTCCTCGACTTCCTGGCGATCGCCGCCGCCGACCTCGGTTCGATCACCGAGCGCCGCACGGACCGGCTGCTGGACAAGAACCGCTCGCACGGGCTGCCGCCGTTCCTCGCCGACGACGCCGGGGTCGACTCGGGGCTGATGATCGCCCAGTACACCCAGGCCGCCCTGGTCAGCGAGATGAAGCGGCTCGCGGTCCCGGCGTCCGTCGACTCGATCCCGTCCTCCGCGATGCAGGAGGACCATGTCTCGATGGGCTGGTCGGCCGCGCGCAAGCTCCGTACCGCCGTCACCGCCCTCGCCCGGATCGTGGCCGTCGAGCTGTACGCGGCGACCCGTGGCGTGGAACTGCGTGCCGCCGAGGGGCTGACCCCCGGGCCCGCCTCGCTCGCCGTCATCGAGGCGCTGCGGGCCGCGGGCGTGCGGGGCCCCGGGCCCGACCGCTTCCTCTCCCCGGACCTGGCCGCCGCGGACGCCTTCGTACGGGAGGGCCGGCTCATCGCCGCGGTGGAACCGGTGACCGGGCCGCTGGCCTGATCCGGCCGGCGCACACGGAAGGGCTGCCGCGTCCGGGGGGACGCGGCAGCCCTTCCGTCGCTCAGAAACCGGTGCCCGGTACGGTGCCCCGGCGCATCGAGAACGCGATGAACCCCGCACCGACGCAGAGCGAGGCCGTGCCGCCGACGACGTACGGAGTCGTGTCGACGCCCGTGCCGGTGTCGGCGAGCGTTTCGCCGGAGATGAACTCCCCTGTGGCGGACCCCTGTCGGGCCTGCCCGGAGGAATCGGCGGTCGAGCCGGTGGAACTGCTCCGCGTGTCCGCCCCGCCGGTCGCGTTGGCGGAGGGGACGAACCAGAGAGCGCAGAGCAGGGTGCCTGCCGCTGTGGTGGTCAGCAGCGTGCGACGAGCGATGGACACAGAATCGATCCCCTTGCGACAGCCGTCAGTTAGCCCCCCGGGCCGATGCTAAGCAAAGCAGCGGGTCGGAGGAAACCCACAGCTCCCGGGGGCCTTACGCTCCCGCGTATGAGCACTTCGGAGACACCCGTATTTGTTCGGCTTCGCGTGGAGATGGTCCTGGAGATCAGCGACGCGGACGCCCTGACCGGAACGGCGCTGGAGAGCATCGCCGCCGATTTCACCGCCGAGGGAGCCTCCGCCGAGGAGTCGCCCGAGGAACGTACGCATGCCGAGGAGACGGTCAGGGCAGACGGAGCGGAAGCCCTCGCCTCGCTGATCGACCCCTTCGATCTGATCAGCCAGGTGCCCGGCGTCGAGCTGGCCCAGGCCTCCTGGAGCAGCGAGACGATCGACTACGACCCCGACGCCGAGGAATGGGCCGCCGGAGAGGACGGGGACGAGGCGTACTACGGGATCGAGGACAATGACACCGACGACGAAGAAGGCGGCGGGAACACGGAACGCTGACGCCCGCGGGGCCCTCCTCACGGGTGACGGGAACCAGCGCCCCCGCGGGCGCGTCGATCAGTGGTGTTCCCCACATCCACGCCGGATGTGGAACGGAACACCCGGTCGGAGTGTTCTTGGAACATTGACGGGGAATCGCCGTCGGGCGACCCTGTCCGGGGATCTTGGGGAATCGGCAACGATGGAGAAGCGTGTGATGACGGACAGCAAGCGGCGCAGGGGCCTCATGGCCGCGTCCGCACTGCTCGGCGGCGTACTGGTGCTTTCGGCCTGTAGCGACGACGGCGGCAACACGGGCGCGAGCGCCGAGAGCTCGAAGACGTCACAGGCGCAGGTGGACGAGGCCGCGGCGAAGGACGCTTCCGAGGCGCAGATAACGATCGCGCCGAAGAACGGTGCGACCAACGCGAGCATCAACAACGCCGCGATCGTCACCGTCGCCAAGGGCAAGCTGACCGAGGTCACCATGACCACGTCGGCGGGTGACGCCGTCGAGGGCACCCTCGCGGCCGACGGTTCCAGCTGGAAGCCCAGCGGCCAGCTGGAGCGCTCGACGACGTACAGGATCAGCGCCACGGCCGCCGACTCGGACGGCCGTGAGGCGCACGCCAACAGCTCCTTCACCACGGTCTCGCCCGAGAACAGCTTCATCGGGAACTTCACCCCCGAGGACGGCTCCACCGTCGGCGTCGGCATGCCCGTCTCGATCAACTTCAACAAGGCGATCACGAACAAGCAGGCCGTCCAGGACGGCATCACCGTGACGTCGAGCAGCGGCCAGGAAGTCGTCGGGCACTGGTTCAACAACCAGCGCCTCGACCTGCGCCCCGAGGACTACTGGCAGGGCGGCTCCACCGTCACGCTGAAGCTGGCGCTGGACGGCGTCGAGGGCGCCGACGGCGTCGTGGGCGTGCAGCAGAAGACGGTCACCTTCAAGATCGGCCGCAACCAGGTCTCCACCGTGGACGCCAAGGCGAAGACCATGACCGTCACCCGGGACGGCAAGACGGTGAAGACCATCCCGATCTCCGCCGGTTCCTCCGAGAACCCGACGTACAACGGCCAGATGGTGATCTCCGAGAAGTTCAAGGAGACCCGCATGGACGGTGCGACGGTCGGCTTCACGGACGACGACGGCAAGGGCGAGTACGACATCAAGGACGTGCCGCACGCCATGCGGCTGTCCACGTCGGGCACCTTCATCCACGGCAACTACTGGGGCGCCAAGTCGATCTTCGGCAGCGCGAACACCAGTCACGGCTGTGTCGGCCTCTCCGACACCCAGGGCGCCGACGACCCGAACACCCCCGCCGCCTGGCTGTACAACAACTCCATGGTCGGCGACGTGGTGATCGTCAAGAACTCCCCGGACAAGACCATCGCCCCGGACAACGGCCTCAACGGCTGGAACATGAGCTGGTCGGAGTGGACCGCCGGCTCCTGATCCCGTAGCAGGCACCCCTTTCCCCGCACGAAGGCGGCGGCACCCGGACGACCCGGGCGCCGCCGCCTTCGTCGTACGCGTTCTCATGCTGCTCTCATCGGAGACTTAACTCCTCATCACACCCGGTCCATATCTTCGCGCCATGTTCTTCACCTACCTCCGGCGCGAGCTGCGCCGCCGCAGAAAGGCGGCGCTCGTCGTCGCCTCGGGGCTCGCCCTCGGTATTGCGCTGGTCATCATCGTCAGCTCCGTCTCCTCGGGCATGAGCAAGGCCCAGGACAAGGTCCTCCAGTCGCTGTACGGGCTCGGCACCGACATGACGGTGACCAAGGCGGCGGCCGCCCCGGGCTCCGGGGGCAACGAGCGGCCCCGGTTCGAGTTCGACGCCCAGGACGACGAGGACGAGACCCAGAGCACCGACCGGGTCATGGTCCAGGGCTTCCAGACGCTGGCCGCCAGCACCGTCGACAAGGTCGGCAAGCAGACCGGTGTCGCGGACGCGGTCGGCGGGCTCAGCCTGACGGTCATGAAGGTGGACGGCCAGTTCACCCGGGGCCAGTTCAAGCAGGACGAGAGCTCGGGCAGCTCGGGCTCCGGCCAGGGCGGGCCCGGCGGCGGCCAGGGCGGCGGGCAGCCGCAGGGTGAGGTCCGGGGCGGCGGAGCGTCATTCGACGTCAACTCCTTCACCGTGTACGGCACCGACGTCACCCAGCAGGGCCTCGGCCCGCTGACCTCCTCCAAGATCACCAAGGGCCGGACGTTCAAGGCCACCGAGACGGACGCCAAGGTCGCGGTCGTCGACTCCGCCTACGCCAAGGAGAAGGAGCTCGCGGTCGGCAAGACCGTCACCATCTCCGGCACCACGTACAAGATCGTCGGCGTCTCCACCGCGGACAGCGGCGACGCGGCGGCCAACGTCTACATCCCGCTGAAGCAGGCGCAGACCGTCGCCGACTCCAAGGACAAGGTCACCACGGTCTACGTCCAGGCCGCGGACTCGCAGCAGATCGACACCGTCAAGGCCGCCATCCAGAAGAACATCTCGGGCACGACGGTCACCACCTCCGCCGACCTGGCCGACACGGTCTCCGGCTCCCTCTCCACCGCCTCCGACCTGGCCTCCAGCGTCGGCAAGTGGCTCTCCATCGCCGTGCTGGTCGCCGCGTTCCTCGTCGCCGGCCTGCTCACCTCCTCCGCGGTCAGCCGCCGCGTCCGGGAGTTCGGCACCCTCAAGGCCCTCGGCTGGAAGAGCGGCCGGGTCACCCGCCAGGTCATCGGTGAGGCCCTCGTCAACGGCCTGATGGGCGGCGTCCTCGGCATCGCCATCGGCCTCGCGGGCGCGTACGTCGTGACCGCCATCAGCCCCACCCTCACCGCACAGCTCGGCTCCTCCGGCGGGGGCGGCGGTGGCGGCGGCATGGGCGGCGGAGGCCCGATGGGCGGCGGCCCCGGCCGTCAGACCGCGGCCAAGACCCTCGACATCGCACTCACCGCACCGGTCTCCCTCAGCACGATCCTCGTCGCCGTCGTCCTGGCGGTCGCGGGCGGACTGATCGCGGGAGCCTTCGGCGGCTGGCGGGCCTCCCGGCTGCGGCCGGCAGACGCGCTGCGCCGCGTCGCGTGACACCCGCTCCGCCCCTCCCCTCCCGTACGTACAGCAGGAGTCCACACGTGTATCAGCTCAAGGGCGTCACCAAGCGCTACATGCGCGGCAAGAGCCCCGTCGACGCGCTCGCCGGTGTCGATCTGACCATCGAGGACGGCGGCCGGCTCGTCATCCAGGGTCCCACCGGCGGGGGCAAGTCCACGCTCCTGCAGATGCTCGGCGGACTGGACCGGCCCACCTCCGGCACCATCGAGCTCGACGGTGTCGACCTGGCGAAGCTCCCCGAGTCCCGGCTCACCAAGGTGCGAGCCGAGTCCATCGGATTCGTCTTCCAGAGCTTCAACCTGATCCCGACGCTCACCGCCCAGGAGAACGTCGAGACCGCGCTCGTCCCCCTCGGGATCGGCGCGAAGGCCCGCCGTGAGCGCGCCGCCGAGGCCCTGGAGTCCGTCGGCCTCGGCGACCGCCCCACCCACCTGCCGAGCGAGATGTCCGGCGGCCAGCAGCAGCGCGTCGCCATCGCCCGGGCCCTGGTCAAGCGGCCGAAGGTGCTGCTCGCCGACGAGCCGACCGGCAACCTCGACGAGTCCATGCGCGACGAGATCATGGAGCTGCTCGACGGGCTGTGGAAGGAGCACGGGCTCACCTTCGTGATGGTCACCCACGACAGCTCCCTCGCCCGCAAGGCCCCGAGGGTGGCGACCATCCGCAAGGGGAAGGTCACCGTCACGGAGAACGCGGCGGCCTGAACCACGGCGGCACGGACCTCACGGCCATGGCTTTCCGGCTGTGAGGTCCGTCACCCGTACGGGTCCCCCGTGGTGGTATCCGCACGGTCCGTCCGCTCCCCAGGGAGCGGACTTAGTCGTATACAAGGCCATATATCAGGGCGAACAACCCTGCCCACTCCGTGGATGTCGCTCCGGCGGGACCGGGCCGCGCTGCCAGACTTGGCGGGTGCAACCGGCCCCCACGGGCCGCAGGCGTCTCCGGGGACAGGGAGCGCCGACGCGCACGAGCCCACCCACGGAAGGTCTTGATCAGATGCCGGCCAGCTCCGACTCCCTCTCCCTCACCGCGCACACCGCCGCGAACCGTGTCATCGAGCCGCTCTACGCGGAGATCCTGCGGCGCAACCAGGGCGAGCTGGAGTTCCATCAGGCGGTGCGCGAGGTCCTCGAAACCCTCGGCCCCGTGCTGGCACAGCGGCCGGAGTTCGTCGACGCCCGGATCATCGAGCGGATCTGCGAGCCCGAGCGCCAGCTGATCTTCCGGGTGCCGTGGTCGGACGACGCCGGCGACATCCACGTCAACCGCGGCTTCCGCGTCGAGTTCTCCAGCGCCCTCGGTCCCTACAAGGGCGGGCTGCGCTTCCACCCCTCGGTCAACCTCGGCATCGTGAAGTTCCTCGGCTTCGAGCAGATCTTCAAGAACGCCCTCACCGGCATGCCCATCGGCGGCGGCAAGGGCGGCGCGGACTTCGACCCCAAGGGGCGCTCCGATGCCGAGGTCATGCGCTTCTGCCAGTCCTTCATGACCGAACTCCACCGCCACCTCGGGGAGTACACCGACGTCCCCGCCGGTGACATCGGCGTCGGCGGCCGGGAGATCGGCTACCTCTTCGGCCAGTACAAGCGGATCACCAACCGCTACGAGTCCGGAGTGCTCACCGGAAAGGGCCTCGGCTGGGGCGGCGCCCAGGCCCGCACCGAGGCGACCGGCTACGGCTGCGTCCTGTTCACCGCCGAGATGCTGCGGGTACGCGGCGAGTCCCTCGACGGCCAGCGCATCGCGGTGTCCGGCTCCGGCAACGTGGCCATCTACGCCATCGAGAAGGCCCAGCAGCTCGGCGCGACCGTCGTGACCTGCTCCGACTCGGGTGGTTACGTCGTCGACGAGAAGGGCATCGACCTCGCCCTGCTCAAGGAGATCAAGGAGACCGGCCGCGGCCGGATCTCCGAGTACGCCGAGCGGCGCGGCGACCATGTGCGCTACGTCGCCGGTACGGGCGTCTGGAGCGTCCCGGTGGACGTGGCCCTGCCCTGCGCCACCCAGAACGAGCTCCACGAGGCCGACGCGCTGACCCTCGTGCGCAACGGGGTCAAGGCGGTCGCCGAGGGCGCCAACATGCCCACCACCCCGGAGGCCGTCCACGTCCTCCAGGAGGCGGGCGTCGCCTTCGCCCCCGGCAAGGCGGCCAACGCGGGCGGCGTGGCCACCAGCGCCCTGGAGATGCAGCAGAACGCCTCCCGCGACTCCTGGACCTTCGCCCACACCGAGGAGCGGCTCGCGGAGATCATGCGGCACATCCATGACTCCTGCCACACGACCGCCGAGAAGTACGGCAGCCCCGGCAACTACGTGGTGGGCGCGAACATCGCGGGCTTCGAGATCGTCGCCGACGCGATGCTGGCGCAGGGCCTGATCTGACGGGACGGCGTCGCGTGGGCCGGTGCGGCGTCGCGGGGGCGGCGGGCACCCGCCCCCGCGACCCGCGCCGGGGCGGTGCCCGAGGGGCCCCGGACGCACGCTACCGGCGCCTGTAGTACTCCGCGCAGCCCGTGTTCGCCGCCGTCACCGCGGCCAGCACCCAGGCAGCCACGGGGTGCCCCGTCCCGTACACCGCCGCCGCGCCGCCGCCGAGGACCAGGGCCTTCACGGCCAGTACCCCCGCGAGCGGCAGCGAGAAGCGGGCGCGGGGCGCGGCGAACAGGCCCCACAGCGCCACGGCCGCCGCCGGTGTCCCGATGCCCAGGGCCGCCGACGCCGCCGCACCCTCCGGCGCCGTGAAGCCCCACCAGGCCAGAGCGCCGATCGCGACCAGCTCCAGGACGAACGCCAGCACCTCGTTCGCCGCGAACCAGGGGCGGTCCCACGGGAGAGCGCGGTGGTCATTGCCCGCCGTCATACGGAGTCCTCTCGCACGGGGACCCTCACGACGGGTCCCCCTGGGGTGTCATACGGGCGCCCGGCGCGGTGCCGGACGAGGTGAGGAACGCGGTACGGGGCAGGGTCGCGTCGGCCGCACGCGCCGCCTCGGCGGTGGACGGGTCGGTGGTGGTGAACACCGGCGCGGCGCCGCCGTCCCAGGTGTTGCCCTCGGAGCTGGCGGAATCCGCGAGCACCGCGTCCCGCCCCTCGTCGCTGTCCACCGCCGCGTTGGAGCTCAGCACGGAGGCGGCGGTCGGCAGATGGAAGTTCGTGCCGTTGCGGAAAGCCGTGTTGCGGGTGAGGCGGACCGCGCCCGGGTTCCCCTCGTCGTTGAAGCCGTGCCCGGCGTTGTCCCAGGCCGCGTCGTCGACGAGCACATGGGCGACGGAGGCCGAGGTGTGGCCGCCACCGAGCGTGAAGCCGTTGCCGTTGCGGTAGGACCAGGAGCCGCGCACGGTCACCGGGCTGGTGAAGCCGCCGAGGTCGATCCCGTCCGCTCCGTTGCCGTACGCACGGCAGCCGCTCACCGTGTTCCCGCTGCCCGAACCGAACTTGACCGCCAGGCCGACACCGCCCGCGTCGCCGGGCCCGTTGGCGTAGAAGTCGCTGTCCAGCACGGTGTTGTTCTCGGTGCCCGCGTCGCGCAGGGTGAGCCCGGACTCCGCGTTGCCGTGCATGGACAGGCCGCGGAAGACGGTGTTCCGGCAGCCGACGCAGACGTACGCGTGACTTGCCGAGCCCCGGATCTCCAGGCCCTGCACGGTCCAGTTGTCCGCCTCCTGCGTGACGGCCCAGGAGGAGGCCGGCAGCCCGGAGGCGTCGATGACGGGCCGCTCGCCCCGGTAGTTGCTGAGCGTGATGCGCCGGTCCGTTGTGCCGTCCGTGGTCAGGGACGTCTCCTCGGTGGGGCGGTAGGTCCCGCCGCGCAGCGCGATCGTCTGACCGGGGCGTACGACGGAGGCGGCCTTGGCCAGCGTGGCGTAGGGACGGGCCCGGCTGCCGTCCCCGTCGTCCGAACCGTCGGGCGCCAGATAGATGTCGGCGCTGGTCACACCGATCGCCGTGCCCGTCCGGCGCTCGGCGCGCGCCGCCGGGGACGCGGACGCCGACGCCGACGGCGAGGCGGTGGGCCTCCGGGAGGGCGTCGCGGGGACCGTGGCCGCCGGCTGCGCGGGGCGGCTCACCGCAGGGGGCGCGGCACGTGGTGCGGGGGCCGGGGAGTGCCACACCGGATAGGTCAGCGCCCCGGCCGCCACGGCGAGCGCCGCCGCCGACGCCGCGACCGATTTGGCCGTGAGGTGGTGCAGCAGATCGTGCACCCGGCCGGTGGCCGCCTGCCCGAGCAGGGAGGCCGCCTCCGCCGTGGTGCGTACGCCTTCCGCCAGCCCGCCGGGCACCGGCAGCAGCCCGAGCCCCGGCAGCAGCTTCTCCGGGGCGACCAGGCCCGTCCCCTGCGCCCCGCACTGCGGGCACTCGCGAACATGGCGGGTGAGCCGCTTGCGCCAGAGCGCGCCCGTGCCGCCGTCCCAGCCCTGAGTGGCCTCGGCCAGGCCGGGACAGCGGGGGGTGACGGCGAGGGCGCGTACGACCGTACGGGCCTCCTCCAGCCGCAGCTTCATGCGGCGGACCCGTACGGCGGTGTGCCGGGCGTTCAGACCGATGGCGTGGGCGACGTCGGCACGGGCGATGCGGCCCGCCTCCTCCTCCCACCACAGGGCGAGCAGCCGCCGGTCGTCCTCGTCCAGCCAGCGTGCCGCGAGGGCCAGATCCCGTCGCTGGCCCGAGAGTTCGAGCTCGGCCACGGTGCGTTCGGCGAAGTCGGTGAGCGGATCCGCGACGTTCTCCACCTCGTGTCCGTTGAGCCGGTCGCGGGCCGTACGCCGCTGGTACTGCTGCACCTCCCGGTAGGCGATGGCCACCGCCCAGGAACGGAACCGCTCCGGCTCGCGCAGTGACGGCAGCGCGCGGACGATCCGCAGCATGACCTCCTGCACGAGATCGTCGACATCCGCGTGCCCGTTCAGCGCCCGCCCGACGATTCCGTATACCAACGGCAGGTGTGCGGCGAGGAGTTCCTCCAGGGCCCGGGCGTCACCCCTGCGGGCGTCACCGACCAGCCCCGGTGTGTCGCGCACCGCCCGGCCGGTCCCGCTGTCCGTCATCCCGTCACGGCTCCTCACTCGCTTCGCGGCCGGTCACCGGCGCCCTCGCTGATGTGGACCTGCCGACCCGGGCCCAGAGGCAGGCATCGTGGCACAAGGGCCGGAAGCCGTAAAGAAGTTGTCGCTCCCGCCACCGCCGTCACCTGCGGCGCAGCCGTCCCGCCGGTACCGGCTCCCCGTCGCGGAAAAAGTTTCTTCCGGATTTCTGTCATCCACACCCGCCCCACGCATCTACCCGGGCACTGCGGCTCACAGCACCGCATGGTCCGGCCCATCCGAAGGAGCGAACGATGACCGAGAAACCGAACAGGCGGCGGCGTGCACCGGCCGTCGCGATCGTGCTGGGGGGTGTCCTGGCGGGAGCGCTGGCTGCTCCGGCGGGCGCCGCGGCGCTGCCGTCGGCGGGGGGTGTGTATCAGCTGGCGGTGAAGAAGAGCGGGAAGTGCGTCGACGTGCCCGGGGCGTCGTCGGCGAACGGTGCGCTGTTGCAGCAGTGGGGGTGTACGGAGGGTGCTGCGTGGCAGCAGTTCACGCTGACGGCGGACGGGTCGGGCGTGTACCGGCTGGTGAACAAGTCGAGCGGTAAGTGCGTGGATGTGCCTGCCGGTTCGAAGGTGAGCGGGGTGCAGCTCCAGCAGTGGGGCTGCGCCAGTCAGGCCAACCAGCAGTGGACGCTGACGGCGAGCGGGACGGACACGTTCCAGGTCATCAACGTGAACAGCGGTCTGTGCATGAGTCTCAAGGACGCCTCCACGGCCAGTGGTGCCGCGATCATCCAGGAGACCTGCACCGCCAACAGCAACAAGCAGTGGGCCTTCACGTCGGTCTCCGGGCGCACCTGGTCCGACAAGGCCGACGGCTTCGCCTCCACCGGGGGCGGCACCACGGGTGGGGCGGCCGGCCCGACCGTCACCGTGACGAACTACGCGGACCTGGTGAAGTACGCCACCGCCACGACCCCCTATGTGATCAAGGTGGCCGCCGCGATCACGGTCAGCCCGTACGGCCATGAGATACCGGTCAAGTCCGACAAGACGATCATCGGCGTCGGTACCTCGGGCCAGATCGTCGGCGGCGGCTTCTTCCTCGGCACCGGCATCCACAACGTCATCATCCGTAACCTCACCATCCGCGACACCCGGATGACCGAGGACGACCCCGATGACAAGGACTACGACTACGACGGTATCCAGATGGACACCGCCGACCACATATGGATCGACCACAACCGCATCGAGCGGATGAACGACGGGCTCATCGACAGCCGCAAGGACACCAGCTACCTGACCGTTTCCTGGAACGTCATGGGCGAGCAGAACAAGGCCTTCGGCATCGGCTGGACGGAGAACGTCACCGCGCGGATGACGATCCACCACAACTGGATCCACGACACCAACCAGCGCAACCCCAGCATCGACAACGTCGCCTACGCGCACCTCTACAACAACTACATGCAGAACGTGACGTCGTACGGGAACCTGTCACGCGGGGCCTCGAAGACCGTCATCGAGAACAGCTACTACCAGAGCGTCAACAACCCGTACTACCCCGACACCACTGCCGCGTCCCTCACCCAGACCGGCAGCATCTGCGTCTCCTGCACCGGCAAGCAGCAGACCAACGGGACGACGTTCAAGCCGGGTGACCACTACAGCTACACCCTGGACCCGGCCGCGGACGTCCCCTCCCTGCTCAAGCAGTACGCCGGACCGCAGAGCAGCATCGGCGGCTGAGCCGCCCGGCGGCAGACGTCATGCCGCCGTCCGTCGCACGGGCCCGGTACGGGACAGAGCGTGTCCCGTGCCGGGCCCGGTGCGATGCGAGCTCAGGTGGGGAAGCCGGCAGCCACATCGACCGCTTCGAGCCGTTCGCGACGCGTCCGCTCGGTCCCCCACATCCCGAGTGGCGCCAGCGCCTGATTGAGCGTGTGCCCGTGCTCGGTGAGGGAGTACTCGACCCGCGGCGGCACCTCGGCGTACACCTTCCGGTGCACGAGGCCGTCCTCCTCCATCTCGCGCAGGTGCTGCGTCAGCATCTTCTCGCTCACCCCCGCCAGGCCGCGGCGCAACTCACTGAAGCGGCGCACCCCGTGGGCGTCGAGCTCCCAGAGGATCAGCCCCTTCCACTTGCCGCTCACCACATCGAGCGCCGCGTCGATACCGCAGATGTAAGGCCCGCGTCTCGGCACCTTGGCCATCGGTGATCCCCTAACTCAATGGTAAGTACCGCAGTAAATAGTGGGTACTTCCGAGAGTAATGACGCTCGCCGAGCATGGAGGGGTGAACGAGCCACAGAACCTCACCCCCCGTCAGGGCAGCGCCGCTGTCACCGTGATCGGGCTCGGCCCGATGGGCCAGGCCATGACGCGCACGCTTCTCGCCGCCGGCCACCACGTCACCGTCTGGAACCGCACCCCGGGCCGGGCCGACGGCGTCGTCGCCGACGGAGCGACGCTCGCCGGGACACCCCGCGAGGCGGTCGAGAAGAGCGGCCTCGTGCTCCTCAGCCTCACCGACTACCAGGCGATGTACGACATCCTCGGCAGCGCCACCGGATCGCTCGCCGGCCGGACTCTGGTCAACCTGAGCTCCGACACCCCCGAGCGGACCCGGGAGGCGGCCACCTGGGCGGCAGGCCACGGGGCCACCTTCCTCACCGGAGGTGTCATGGTCCCCGCGCCGATGGTCGGCACCGAAGCCGCCTACGTCTACTACAGCGGGCCCGGCGAGGCGATGCGCACCCATCAGCCGGCTCTGGCACTGCTCGGCACACCCAGGTACGTGGGCGAGGACCCGGGTCTCGCCCAGCTGATGTACCAGGCGCAGCTCACCGTCTTCCTCACCACGCTGTCCGGACTGATGCACGCCACCGCGATGCTGGGGGCGGCGGGGCTGAAGGCACGGGATGTGCTGCCGGAACTGCTCGCCACCGCCGACTCGACCGGCGACATCATGCGGGCCGGCGAGGACAGCCCCGGCGCCGCGCTGGACGCCGGGGAGCACCCCGGCGACCTCAGCACGGTCACCATGATGGGTGCGACGGCCGACCACATCGTCGACGCCAGCAGGTCGCTCGGCCTGGACCTCGCGCTCCCGCTGGCGGTGCGGACCCACTACCGGCGCGCGATCGACGACGGACACGGAGGCGACAACTGGACGCGCATCATCGACGGCATCCGTGCACCGCGCCGCTCGGAGCCCGCCCCGTGACGTGTCTTCGGGACCCGCGTCTTCGGGACCCGCGTCTTCGGGACCCGGGAACGGTGACCGTTCTGCCGACAGCAGATCCGCCCGGCGCGCAGCGGCTTCCCCACCCGCGCCGGGCGCACCGCTCCTAGGCTGGAGCGATGAGCAGCCACGCATCGAACCGGGCCCGCGTCATCCCTCTGCGTCCCGTCCCCGCGACACCGGGGCCCGCCCCTGCCAAGGAGCCCCTCTGGCGGGACGTCGTCGGCGACGTCCTGCGCCGGGAGCGCCTCACGCAGGAGCGGACGCTCAAGGACGTGGCCGAGGCCGCCCGGATCTCCGTGCCGTACCTCTCCGAGATCGAGCGCGGACGCAAGGAGGCCTCGTCCGAGGTGCTCGCCGCGGCGGCCCGTTCGCTCGGGCTCGGGCTGGCTGACGTGCTGTCCCTGGCCGGGACGGAGCTCGCCCGACAGAGGCGGACGGCTCCCGTCGGGGGCCCCATGGGCGGGGTGCTGCTGGCCGCCTGAGCGGGCGGCGCGCCCAGGGGGAGGCGCTCGGACCCGGGCCGCGCCACCAGGGGCGCGCTCGTCAGTGGCTCATGTCCATCACCACGCGGCCGTCGATGCGCCCCGCGGTCATCTCGGCCAGGATCTCGTTGATGTCGGCCAGCGGCCGGACGGTGTACGTCGGCTCGATCAGGCCCCGCGCGAAGAAGTCGATGGCCTCCGACAGGTCGGCGCGGGTCCCCACGATCGAACCCCGGACTGTCAGGCCGAACAGCACGGTGGAGAAGATGTCCAGCGGGAACTGCTCGGGCGGCAGCCCCACCAGCGAGAGCGTCCCGCCCCGCCGCAGTGCGCCCACGGCCTGGGAGAACGCCGCCCCGTTGACGGCGGTCACCAGCCCGCCGTGCACCCCGCCCCCGGTGAACTCCTGGATCGCGGCGGCCGGGTCGGGGACGGTGAGCGCGTTGACCGCCAGTTCGGCGCCGTGGCGGCGGGCCAGCGCGCACTTCTCGTCCGAGACGTCGACGGCGACCACCCGCATCCCCATGGCACGCGCGTACTGCACCGCGATGTGGCCGAGGCCGCCGATTCCCGAGATGAGCACCCACTGGCCCGGCTTCACCTCGGACTCCTTGAGGCCCTTGTAGACCGTCACCCCCGCGCAGAGGATCGGTGCGACCGCCGAGAGGTCCACGCCCGGCGGGATCACGGGGGCGTAGGCGGCGTCCACCAGCATGTACTGGCCGAAGGAACCGTCGACCGAGTAGCCGCCGTTCCGCTGGTTGGGACAGAGGGTCTCCCGGCCGGTCTCGCAGAACTCGCACGCCCCGCAGGCCGACCAGAACCACGCGTTGCCGACGGTGTCGCCGGCCTTGAGTCGCGAGACCCCGTCGCCGACGGCGACGACCTCGCCCACCCCCTCGTGGCCCGGGATGAAGGGGACCGTGGGCTTCACCGGCCAGTCGCCCTGCGCCGCGTGCAGATCGGTGTGGCAGACGCCGGAGTAGAGCACCTTGACCAGGGCCTGACCGGGCCCGGGATCCGGGAGCGGCACCTCCTCGATGACGAGCGGTGCCGTGAAGTCCTTGACCACTGCTGCCTTCATGACCGGCATGGCGGAGCCTCCGAGTGGGGGAGAGGGAATCCTTGGTTCCTGACCAGCAGTCTGCGATGGCTCCGCACCCGGCGCGACCGGTGGCCGGAGTGAGGCCCAGGTGATCGCCGGCCGGTACCGCATGCGCACCGTCCCCGGCACCAGGGGGTGCCGGGGACGGTGCGCATGCCGTGCGTGCGGGCCGGGGGACGGCCCGGGAACCTGCGGTCAGGCCCCCGGCGCCGGCGCGATGCCCGTCGGGCAGGCGCGGCCCCAGTTCGTCTCGGAGGGCGACTCCAGGGTGGCTCCCGTGCCGCCGATGCCGCAGTAACCGTCGGGGTTCTTGTCGAGATACTGCTGGTGGTACGCCTCGGCGGGCCAGAAGGTGCGGCCCTCGGCCGGGAGGATCTCCGTGGTGATCGTGCCGTAGCCGGCGCCCGTCAGCACCTGCTGGTAGGCCTCGCGGGACGCCTCGGCCGCCTCCGCCTGCTCGGGGGAGTGGGTGTAGAGCGCCGAGCGGTACTGCGTGCCGACGTCGTTGCCCTGGCGGAAGCCCTGGGTCGGGTTGTGGGACTCCCAGAAGAGCTTCAGGAGCTCGGCGTAGCTCACGACCTTCGGGTCGAAGACGACACGGACCGCCTCCGTGTGGCCCGTCAGGCCCGAGCAGGTCTCCTCGTACGACGGGTTCTCGGTGTAGCCGCCCTGGTAGCCGACGAGCGTCGTCCAGACGCCCTCGGTCTGCCAGAACTTGCGCTCGGCGCCCCAGAAACAGCCCAGCGCGAAGTCGGCGACCTCCAGGCCCTGCGGGTACGGGCCGGTCAGCGGGTTGCCGAGGACCGTGTGGCGGGACGGCACCGTGAATTCGGGGGTGGGACGGCCGCGCAGGGCCTCCTCGGGGGTGGGGAGCTGCGGTGTGCGGTGGGTCAGGAACATGCGGGGGCTCCTCCGGGGGTCGGGGTTCGCTCCGTACAACGCCGCGGGGGCGTCGTGGATTCCACGGTCTCAGGCGGCGGGGGCCGGGGGATCGCGGCGTTCGTCACCCTCGCGGACGCCGGACGCCGGCGACTCGTAGGAGGCCAGGTAGGCGGCCGTCTTCCTGCGTGTCCGCAGCCAGAAGAAGACGGCGAGGCCCAGCAGGATCAGCGGGATCAGTCGTTCCATGGATGTGCCGGTCCAATCCGAGGAGTGCGGGTCAGTGGGGCAGGGTCGCGGGGCTGCCGCCGTTCGCCTCGTACCCGGCGACGGCCAGCGCGCGGTACACCGTGTACTCGGCGGCCGGGTCCGGGTTCTGGGTCCAGGGCAGCGCGCCCACGTGCCCGTCGATGTGGACGAGCTGGTGCATCGCCTCCGACCAGCGCTCCATGCGCACGAGAAAGAGGACCAGCAGGTGCCGGACATGCGCGAGCATCGGGTCGTCGGCGCGGGCCGCGTGCACGGCGAACATCGCGCCCTCGACCGCCTTCGTCACGACGACGCCCCGGTAGAAGCCCTGCACCAGATTGACCTCGGGCAGATGCTCGTACACCGCGAACAGCGGCAGCGCGGCGAGCAGCGAGCCCTGCGGGGCGCGGGCGGCGGCCGTCGTCGCGAAGCGGTCGGCCTCCTCGCGGGAACCGTGCCACTTCTCGCACCAGAAGTGCAGCGCCGCGATGTGCGCCCCCATGTGCGCGGGCGCGCGGTCGATGATCTTCGCCCAGAGCTGGTCGAACTGCTCGTGGGAATAGCCCAGTCCCCGGGCGGCGGCCAGCTCCACGATGTACGGCACGGGGTCGCCCGGCGCCAGCAGGGCGGCCTCGCCGCAGACCGCGCGGGCCTCCTCCAGGATGATCCGGAAGTCGTCGGTGCCCACCGTGCCCGTGCGCCACGCCTGCTGCACCAGGAACTCCGCGTGCACCGCCGCGGCGCCCGCGTCCTTCGGGGCCTCGGCCCGCCACGCCCTCAGCCACGCGCCGCCCGTGCCGGGCTGCCGGGCCAGCTCCAGCGACGCCGCGCCGGCGAACGCCTGCACCCGCTGCCAGCGGGTCTCGCCCTCCTTGGGCGTGCCCGCGAGCAGCTGCGAGGCGGCCCGCCACTCCTGGGTGCGCTGCACGACGTCGAGCACATCGAGGAGGTCCTGGTCGGGCCCGGGCATCCGGACGTCCAGCTCCTCCTGGCGCGCGAAGCCGTATGTGTCCGGGTCGGCGGCGTCGGGCGAACCGGGCGCGACCTGGCGGATTCCGCCACGGCGGCGCAGCATGAGCGGGCCGACGACAGCGACGAGCATGCACACGGCGAGCAGGAACCAGAGAATCTCCATGCGGCCCATTGTCCCCGGACGGGTAACGGAGCGGCGAGTGGCCCGTAACCACCCGTCGGACGAACTACGCTCGGGCCCCATGAGCGACCAGCACAGCTTCGAGACCCTCGCGATCCACGCCGGCAACACGGCGGATCCCCTCACCGGCGCAGTGGTCCCCCCGATCTACCAGGTGTCCACGTACAAGCAGGACGGTGTCGGCGGACTGCGCGGCGGCTACGAGTACAGCCGCAGCGCCAACCCGACGCGCACCGCGCTGGAGGAGAACCTCGCGGCGCTGGAGGGCGGCCGGCGCGGGCTCGCCTTCGCGTCGGGGCTCGCCGCCGAGGACTGCCTCCTGCGTACGCTGCTGACCCCCGGCGACCACGTCGTCATCCCGAACGACGCCTACGGCGGCACGTTCCGGCTGTTCGCGAAGGTCGCCTCGCGCTGGGGCGTGGAGTTCTCGGTCGCCGACACCTCGGACATCGGCGCCGTCCGTGCGGCGATCACCCCCCGGACCAAGGCGATCTGGGTGGAGACCCCCTCCAACCCGCTGCTCGGGATCACCGACATCGCGGCCGTCGCCGGAGTGGCCCGGCAGGCGGGTGCGCGGCTCGTCGTCGACAACACCTTCGCCAGCCCCTACCTCCAGCAGCCGCTCTCGCTCGGCGCCGACGTCGTGGTGCACTCCACCACCAAGTACATGGGCGGCCACTCGGACGTCGTGGGCGGCGCGCTCGTCGTCAGCGACCCGGAGCTGGCCGAGGAGCTCGCCTACCACCAGAACGCGATGGGCGCCGTCGCCGGGCCCTTCGACGCGTGGCTGGTGCTGCGCGGCATCAAGACCCTCGCGGTGCGCATGGACCGCCACGACGAGAACGCCACCAAGGTCGCCGACCTGCTGACCCGGCACCCCAAGGTGACCCAGGTCCTCTACCCGGGGCTGCCGGAGCACCCCGGACACGAGGTCGCCGCCAAGCAGATGAAGGCCTTCGGCGGGATGGTGTCGTTCCGGGTCGCGGGCGGCGAGGAGGCGGCGGTCGAGGTCTGCAACAGGGCGAAGCTCTTCACGCTCGGTGAGTCGCTCGGCGGCGTCGAATCGCTCCTGGAGCACCCCGGCCGCATGACGCACGCCTCCGCCGCCGGCTCCCCGCTGGAGGTGCCCGCCGACCTGGTCCGGCTGTCCGTCGGCATCGAGAACGCCGACGACCTGCTGGCCGACCTGACGCAGGCGCTCGGCTGACGGGACAGCCCTCATGCCCGGCGGCCAGGAGCGACATGCTCCTGGCCGCCGGGCGGACCGGTGCTCACAGCTCCCGACATCGGTCGTGTGGGGCGCCGGTCTCGTCGCCGTCAGTGACTGACGGCGACCTTCTCGTCCTCCAGCATGCCCTTGATCTGCTCACGCAGCTCCGGGCTGTCCTTGTGCTCGTGCACCGACACCGCGTGCTCGGCGGCGGCCCGGACGACTTCGTCCTCCTCACCCGAAATGGCGAGTGAGCAGTTGGAGACGCTCGGATACTTGCGGCAGTCTGCGATCTTCCGTGTCATGGCGGCCTCCTCGGCTCGCGAGTCCACGCCCTTCAAGGGTAGATCGCAACGGCCGGACGGACAGGCCGGGAGCGCCGGTCAGCTCTCCGGCGCCGGCTGGTGCGCGGCCTGCCGCGCCGCCAGCGAGGAGTTGAACCGGGTCAGCAGGAGGCAGAACGTGTCCCGCTCCTCCTCGCTCCAGCCCTCGGTGACCTGCGACATCAGCTCACGCCGGGAGGCGCGGACCTCCTCCAGGCGGGCCTGGCCGCGCGGCGACAGCTGCAGCACGACGGCGCGCCCGTCCTCCGGGTGGGAGGTGCGCTTGACCAGCCCCGTGTCGACGAGCGGGGCGACCTGCCGGGTCACCGTCGAGGAGTCGATCCCCATGCCGGCGGCCAGCGCCTTGACGCCCATCGGGCCTTCCACATCGAGCCGGTTCAGCAGCAGGTAGGCCGCCCGGTCCATCGAGTTGCGGACCTGGCCGACGCCGCCGAGGCGCGTCTGCTCGGCACGGCGGGCGAAGACGGCCACCTGATGCTGGAGAACATCGAGAAGGTGGTCCGTTCCCGGATGTCCGGGGGTCGCGCCCCCGGAAGGAGACGCGGCAGTCGTCATGTCCTGAGGGGGCATGGCCGGAGGCTCTCTTCGTGCGGTGTCGGATGGGTGGGGGACAGAGTACGCGGCCACGGGGCAACGTGTACCAGCGCTGCACAAACCTGTGGACACCACCGCAGGCCGCCATGAGATGCGTCGGCCCCGGGCGCTCCGAGCTGCAAGACTTGCCGTCATGACCTTCCGTACGTCAGCCCCCTTCCCTCCCCTCATCCTCGACGACATCCGAGGGGCGCAGAAGATGCTGTCCGGGGTGGCCAGAACGACCGGCATGGAGGGCAGCCGTCATCTGAGCTCACTCGTCGGAGCGCCCGTCCACTTCAAGTGCGAGAACCTCCAGCGCACCGGTTCGTTCAAACTGCGCGGCGCGTACGTGCGGATCGCGGGCCTCAGCCCCGTCGAACGGGCCGCCGGAGTCGTGGCCGCGAGTGCCGGGAACCATGCGCAGGGTGTCGCACTCGCCTCTTCGCTGCTCGGCGTACGTTCTACGGTCTTCATGCCGGTCGGCGCCCCCCTCCCCAAGGTCGCCGCGACCCGTGAGTACGGTGCCGAGGTCCGGCTGCACGGGCACGTGGTGGACGAGACGCTCGCCGCCGCCCAGGAGTACGCGGAGCAGACCGGGGCCGTCTTCATCCACCCCTTCGACCACCCGGACGTCATCGCGGGCCAGGGCACCGTGGGCCTGGAGATCCTGGAGCAGTGCCCCGAGGTGCGCACGATCGTCGTGGGCATCGGCGGGGGCGGGCTCGCGGCCGGTATCGCCGTGGCGGTGAAGGCGCTGCGCCCCGACGTCAGGATCGTCGGCGTCCAGGCGGCGGGTGCGGCGGCCTTCCCGCCCTCGCTGTCGGCCGGGCATCCGGTGGCGCTCGACTCGGTGCAGACCATGGCCGACGGGATCAAAGTGGGGCGCCCCGGCGATCTCACGTTCCCGCTGGTCCAGGAGCTGGTGGACGAGGTCCGTACGGTCTCCGAGGACGAGCTCTCCAGCGCCCTGCTGCTCTGCCTGGAGCGGGCCAAGATGGTCGTGGAGCCGGCCGGGGCGATCCCCGTGGCGGCGCTGCTCAGTGATCCGAAGGCGTTCCGCGGCCCCGTCGTCGCCGTGCTGTCGGGCGGCAACGTGGACCCCCTGCTGATACAGCGCATCCTGACGCACGGCATGGTCGCGGCGGGCCGCTACCTGAGCCTGCGGCTCCGGCTCACCGACCGGCCCGGCGCACTGGCCGCGATGCTCGCCACCCTGTCCGTCGCCGACGCCAACGTGCTCGACATCCAGCACGTACGGACCGATCCCCGGCTCGGGCTCACCGAGGCGGAGGTGGAACTCCACCTGGAGACCAAGGGACCGGAGCACTGCGAGGAGGTCGCCACGGCGCTGCGGGACGCGGGCTACACGGTGAGGGCCTGAAGGACCTGAGGGACGGGGGCCGGCCGGGGGAACCGGGTGCAAAACCGGTTGTGGGCCGCCCCGGTTGCCCATAGCGTGCACCGCCGAGCGGTCCGCAGCGGGCGTGCGTGCGCCGGGAATCCTAGGATCTGCTCAGGACGTCACCCGAGAAACCACTGGGGGAATCCCGTATGCCAGGCGCCATCTATGCCGAAGGCCTGGTGAAGACCTTCGGCGATGTACGAGCACTGGGCGGCGTCGATTTCGACGTACCCGAAGGCACCGTCCTCGGCCTGCTGGGGCCGAACGGCGCAGGCAAGACGACCGCCGTACGCGTCCTGACCACCCTGCTCCAGCCGGACAGCGGCCGGGCCGTGGTGGCGGGCATCGACGTACTGAAGAACCCCAACGAGGTACGCCGCTCGATCGGCCTCTCCGGCCAGTTCGCCGCAGTCGACGAGTACCTCACCGGCCGCGAGAACCTCCAGATGGTCGGGCAGCTCTACCAGATGAGCTCGCGCGACGCGAAAAAGCGGGCGGGGGAGCTGCTGGAGAAGTTCAACCTCGCCGACGCCGCCGACCGCACCGCGAAGACGTACTCCGGAGGCATGCGCCGCCGCCTCGACCTGGCGGCGGCGCTCGTCGTCTCCCCGCCCGTCATGTTCATGGACGAGCCCACCACCGGCCTCGACCCGCGCAACCGGCAGCAGCTCTGGGAGGTCATCCAGGAGCTCGTCGCGGGCGGCACGACGCTGCTGCTGACCACGCAGTACCTGGAGGAGGCCGACCACCTCGCCCACGACATCTGCGTCATCGACCACGGCAAGGTGATCGCCCGCGGCACCTCCGACGAGCTGAAGGCCCGCACCGGCGGCGAACGCGTCGAGGTCGTCGTCCACCGGCCGGACGAGATCGGCCCGGCCCGCTCGGTGCTCGCCACGTACGGCAAGGGCGAGATCTCCGTCGCCGAGCACACGCGCAAGCTGACGGTCCCGGTCACCGGCGGGGCCAAGCTGCTCGCCGAGGTCATCCGCGACCTGGACGCCCGCGGGGTGGAGATCGACGACATCGGGCTGCGCCGCCCCACCCTCGACGACGTCTTCATCTCCCTCACCGGCCACGCCGCCGAGCTGGAGAAGAACGGCCAGGACCCGTCGGCCGAGGCCGCTCAGGTCCGGAAGGACGCCGCCGGGGCCGCAGAGGCCGGCGAGAAGGAGGACGCGAAGTGACCGCCGTGACGGAGACTCCGGCGCCGCGCAAGTCACGCGGTGCCCTCGCCCAGTCGGTGGCGGATTCGCTCGTCGTCGCCAAGCGCAATCTGATCCGCATGGCCAGGATTCCCGAGATGGTGATCTTCGGCCTGGTGCAGCCCATCATGTTCGTGGTGCTGTTCACCTATGTGTTCGGCGGATCGATCAAGGTCGGGGACTCGATCTCCCCCCAGGCCTACCGTGAGTTCCTGATGGCCGGCATCTTCGCGCAGACCGTCACGTTCGCCACCGCGGGCGCCGGCGCGGGCATCGCGGACGACATGCACAAGGGGCTCATCGACCGCTTCAGGTCGCTGCCCATGGCCAGGGGCGCCGTCCTCACCGGGCGCACGATCGCCGACCTCGTGCAGACCGCCCTCACGCTCGTCGTCCTCGCGGGCGTCGCGCTCATCGTGGGTTGGCGGACCCACGAGAACCTCGGCAAGGTGCTGCTCGGCTTCCTGCTGCTGCTCCTGCTCGGCTACGCCTTCTCCTGGATCGGCGCGCTGATCGGCCTCGTCGTCCGCACACCGGAGGCGGCCACGTCCGGCGGGCTGATCTGGCTGTTCCCGCTGACGTTCATCTCGAACGCCTTCGTGGACGCCAACCAGATGCCGACGTTCCTCCGCTACATCGCGGAGTGGAACCCGTTCAGCGCCACCGTGCAGGCCTGCCGCGTGCTGTTCGGGAACCTGCCGCCGGGCTTCGTGACACCGGACGCCTGGCCCATGCAGCACCCGATCACGGCTTCGGTCCTCTGGTCGGTGATCATCCTCGTGGTCTTCCGCACGCTGGCGGTCCGCAAGTACCGCTCCGCGACCGCCTGACCCCGCCCACGACAAAGCCCCGGCCGCGCGGCCGGGGCTCCGTCGTGCGCCGAGGCTCAGCCCTGGTACGGCTTCGCAGAGATGATCTTCACGGTGGCCTTCTTGCCGTTGGGCAGCTCGTACTCCGCGTCGTCACCCACCCGCTTGCCGTTCACGCCCGTGCCGAGCGGCGACTGCGGGGAGTACGTCTCGATGTCGGTGCTCGCGTACTCGCGGGAGGCGAGCAGGAAGGTGACCGTGTCGTCCGGGTCGCCGTCGAAGGCGATCGTCACGACCATGCCGGGCTCGACCACGCCGTCGTCGGCGGGGGCCTCGCCGACCTTCGCGTGCTCCAGGAGCTGGGTCAGCTGACGGACCCGGAGCTCCATCTTGCCCTGCTCCTCCTTGGCCGCGTGGTAACCGCCGTTCTCGCGGAGGTCACCCTCCTCACGGGCCGCCGCGATCTTGACGGAGATCTCCGTGCGCGCGGGACCAGACAGGTACTCCAGCTCTGCCTTCAGCTGGTTGTACGCCTCCGGCGTGAGCCAGGTGACGTTATCGCTGGTCTGGGTCACAGGGTGCTCCTCGTCGGTGCTGGGAATACAAAGCAACGCCCTACCCCAAGCATGCGCTGCCACGGGTGGGCGAAACAACGAGCCTAACAATTCCGCGCGAAAAGGGGGAGAAGGTAAATCGTCACACGCGCGTTCCCGCAGGTCGGCGCGGGAGCGTGCGCATCACGGGCGGCGCGCTCCCGGTGCGGTCAGCCCGCGGAGCAGGCGACGAGCTCCACCGCGGTCGCCCTGGATGTGGTGCGCAGGGAGACCACGTCGTCGATCCGCTCGGAGCGCTGGTCGAAGCGGAAGTCCGCGCGCCCCACCTCGGCACCGTCCTCACTCAGGGCGCGCAGGGTGCAGTGCCCGTCGGCGGCCCGCTCCTTGCGCACCTCCAGGTGGGCTTCGGCGCGGCTGTCGGAGGCGATCCGGGACTTGATGACCTCGGCGCTGATGTCCTGGCCGGAAACGTAGTCGTAGCCGAACCAGCCGATCATGCCGAGGAAGGCGACGCCCAGCACGGAGCCGATGATCTTCAGCTTGCGGTCCGCGCGCTGGTCCCGGGACCGGCCGTAGCGCTCCTCGGGCAAGGCCTCGCGCACCGCCGCCATGATCGTTCCTCCTGTACAGGGGATCGTGGAATTTTCCACCCCCCGGTTCAGTCACTATAGAAGCCGACCTTCGCGACCAATCACTGAGGACCGAGTCTTGACCGAGCAGCTGAGACTGATGGCCGTTCACGCCCACCCCGACGACGAGTCGAGCAAGGGCGCGGCCACCATGGCCAAGTACGTGTCCGAGGGGGTGGACGTCCTGGTCGTCACCTGCACGGGAGGCGAGCGGGGTTCCATCCTCAACCCGAAGCTTCAGGGGGACGCGTACATCGAGGAGCACATCCACGAGGTGCGCAAGAAGGAGATGGACGAGGCCCGGGAGATCCTGGGCATCAAGCAGGAGTGGCTCGGCTTCGTCGACTCGGGTCTGCCCGAGGGCGACCCGTTGCCGCCGCTGCCCGAGGGCTGCTTCGCCCTGGAGGACGACGAGACGGCGGCGGGGCGTCTCGTCGCGAAGATCCGCGCGTTCCGGCCGCAGGTGATCACCACCTATGACGAGAACGGCGGGTATCCGCACCCGGACCACATCAAGACCCACACCATCTCGATGATCGCCTTCGAGGCGGCGGCGGACACCGAGAGGTTCTCCGAGGCCGAGTTCGGCCCCGCGTGGCAGCCGCAGAAGCTCTACTACAACCAGGGCTTCAACAAGCCGCGCACGGTGGCCCTGCACGAGGCGCTGCTCGCCCGCGGGCTGGAGTCACCGTACGGCGACTGGCTGAAGCGGTGGGACGAGTTCGAGCGCGCCGAACGCACGCTGACCACGCACATCCCGTGCGACGACTTCTTCGAGATCCGTGACAAGGCGCTGATCGCGCACGCCACGCAGATCGATCCGGACGGCGGCTGGTTCCGCGTCCCGATGGACGTCCAGCGGGAGGTCTGGCCGACCGAGGAGTACGAGCTGGCCAAGTCCCTGGTCGCCACATCCCTCCCCGAGAGCGACCTCTTCGCGGGCATCCGCGACAATGCCTGATATGTACGCGACCCAGGCACTGACGCAGCTCGTCCCGTTCGCCGCCGATGAGCTCGACAAGAACAAGGTGACTCCCGGCGTCCTCGGCTTCCTCGTCTTCGCGGCGCTCGCCGTGGGGGTCTGGCTGCTGATGAAGTCGATGAACCGCCACATGGGCAAGGTCAACTTCGAGGAGGCCCCCGACCTGGCGGCGCAGGCGGAGCCCGCGGCCGACGGCGGGAAGGCCCAGGCCGGCGCTCCGAGCGCCGCGGGGACGTCGAGCCCGTCCGGCAAGGGCTGACACGGCAAGGGCCGGCACGGGGCGCCTGCGCGGGCGCGGGCGGGCGGCGGCGCGGTGCCGCTGTGGGTACGGGCTGACGTGGCGCGGGCCGCTGTGGGTACGGGCTGACGTGGCGCGGGCGGGCGGCGGCGCGGTGCCGCTGTGGGTACGGGCTGATGTGGCGCGGGCCGCTGTGGGTACGGGCTGCCATGGCGCGGTGACGGCGAGGGCGGGGCAGTGGCTCCGGCCCGCCCCGCCCTTCGCCCTGCCCCGTCCCCCCGGCTCTTCCCGGCGTCGCCTCAGGGGCGTACGCCCACCGGCACCCCCATGACCTCACGGGCGTGCCGGGACGGGGTCAGGCCGAGGCGCCAGGCCTGCCAGCCGTCGTCCAGGTCCACCCCGCGGTTCAGGACGACCCGGAAGGCCTCCGCGCAGTCCTCCAGTTTGGTGTCCCGCAGCGGGTGGGAGGCCTCCAGGAGGTCCGCCAGCTCCTGCTGGGCCACCGCCGTGCCCACCTCGCTGCCGCCCGGCGAGGCGTAGGGCAGCAGCGTGCAGCGCAGGAACGCCGCCCAGTCGCCGCCCCTGGCATCGCCGTACGAGGCGAACAGGGTGATCGCTTCGCCGCACATCTCCAGGGCCTGCGCCGCGCGGTTGTTGCCGCCGTCGATCAGGGCCAGCTCCAGGCAGGTCCAGGCCTCCCCGTGGGGCACCCCGATCCGCCGGAAGTCGGCCCGCGCGTCCATCAGGAGCTGGCGGGCGAAGCCGGAGTTGCGCAGGTTCCCGGTCTGCGCGGCGCGCTGGTCGCGGGTGACCCGGCCCGAGTGGTGGCGGGCGCAGGCCAGCCCGTACACGTCCCGCATCCGGGAGAACATCGTGCGGGCCCGCTCCAGCTCCCGCACCGCCTGGTCGGTGTCGCCGTCCTCCTCCAGCGCCTGCCCCAGGTAGTAGCGCGTCCAGGCCTCGCCCCGCGCGTCCTCGTTACCCCGGTGCCGGGCGAGGGCACCGCGCAGCTGCTCCACCGCCGGTGCGTGGTCGCCCTCCAGCAGCCGGGCGCGGGCCAGCTGGGTCAGGGCCCACGCCTCCCCGCGCTCGTCCCGGGTGCGGCCGTACAGCTCCAGCGCGGTCGTCAGCTCCTCCTCGGCCCTGCTGACCTCGCCCATCCGCAGGCAGACCTGGCCGAGCTGGAAGTGCGACCAGGCCTCGCCGTGCAGAGACTCACCCTCGCGGTGCAGGGTCAGCGCGGTGTCCAGCAGGGTCAGCGCCTCGGCCAGATTGGCCCGGTCGCGCTCGACGGCGGCCAGGGCGTGCAGGGACCAGGCGCGGTCCTCGGCCTGCTCGGGCGATGCCTGGAGGCCGAGCGCCTCCCGCAGCCGCGCCGAGGCCTCGGTCAGATTGCCCTGGTGGTGCAGCGTGATGCCGAGCGAGCAGAGCGCGAGGGCCGCGCCCGCGTCGTTGTGCGCCTCGCGGTAGAGGCCGACGACGGAGGACAGCGTCGTACGGGCCTTGTCGAGCTCGCCGAGCTGACGGGCCGCGATTCCCGTACGCCACTGGACCGACCGCTCCAGGAGCCCTTGGTCGACCGCCTGCGTCAGCTCACTGATCTCGCCGAGGCGGTAGAGGTCGCCGCGCAGCAGGCAGTAGTCGCACAGGGCGCCCAGCAGATGGAGCACCGCCCCCTGGTCGACGCCCTCCGCGTGCCGCAGCGCCGAGGTGATGAAGCTCGACTCGTCGTCCAGCCAGCGCAGTGCGGCGTCCAGCGAGCTGAAGCCGTGCGAGCCGAACTGCCCGGCGCGGGTGGACATCTTGCCGTCCACCATGCGGATCACGGCGTCCGCGAGCTCCGCGTAGTTCTGGATGAGGCGTTCCTGCGCGGCGGTACGGTCCGCCGCCGGCTCCTCGTCGGCCAGCCTGGCCAGGGCGAAGGCCCGCACGAGGTCGTGCAGCCGGTAGCGCGCGCCCCGCACATGGGACAGGAGCCCGGCCCGGGACAGCGTCTCCAGCAGCCGGCCGGCCTCCTGCTCGTCGGCGGACAGCAGCGAAGCCGCGGCGGCGGCCCCCAGGCTGGACCGCCCGGCCAGCGCGAGCCGCCGCAGCAGCCGCCTGGCCGGCTCGGGCTGGTCGGTGTAGCGCAGCCACAGCGCCCGCTCGACCGGCGCCACCGGACCGTACGCGCCGAGGGCGGTGGCGAGCTCGGCGCGGTTGCGCGCACCGAGCGCGGAGCCGGCGACGCGCAGGGCGAGCGGCAGCCCGCCGCAGAGCTCGACGACGGTGTCGGTCGACGGGTAGTCGTACGGGCCGGCCTCCTCGTCACCGGCCGACTCGCGCAGCAGCTCCTCGGCGCCCGCCGCGTCCAGCCCGCCCACATGCAGGTGATGGACCCGGGCCGGGATGTCGGCGGGCAGTTCGAGGGCCTCGCGGGCGGTGACGAGGACCAGGCTGTCGGAGCGTTCGGGCACGAGCGTGCGGACCTGGGCGGCGTCGGTGGCGTCGTCCAGGATGATCGTCACGGGGGTCCCCGTCAGATGCTGGTGGTAGAGCTCGCTCAGGCGCCGCACGTGCTGCTCGGCGGAGGACCTCTCCCGGAACAGGAGCTGTTCACGGGGCGCGCCCAGCCGGTTGAGCAGGTGCAGCAGGGCGTCCCGGGTGGGCAGCGGACTCTCGCCCGCCACGTCCCCGCGCAGATCGACCACGCACGCCCCGCGGAACTGGTCCCTGAGCGCATGGGCGGCCCGCACCGCGAGCGTGGTGCGCCCGGCGCCCGGGGGGCCGTGCAGGACGACGACCGTCGGCCTGGTCTCCGTCGCGGCACGGGCGGCGTGCACCCACTGGGCGATCTGGGCGAGTTCGGCCCGGCGCCCGGCGAACGGCCCTTCCGCGGCCGGCAGATGGCCGAAGGACTGTTCGAGGAGTGAGCGGGTGCGGGCGGCCGCGCTGCGGTCGCCCCCGCGCAGCTGCGCCACCACGGACGCGGCGGCCTTCTTCGGCGGACGGTTCGCGGCGGTCAGCATGCGCTGCTGGTCGAGGAACGGGCGGATGCCCCGTACCTCCAGAGCCGTCAGCCACTGGAGGCGCAGCTGTTCGGGGCCGCCGGGCTGGTTCAGCTCTCCCGCCCTGCGATGGGCGGCGGGCCAGTGGGCGACGGTCACCCGGGCGACCGTCGCCGTGGTCCCCGCGACGGCGACGACGGCGCCCGCGCCCAGGGCGAGCCCGGTGGCGGTACCGAGCGCCAGGTCCGCGCCGAAGGCCGCCGCCGCCGCGACACCCGTCACCAGCAGGGGTGTTCCGAGTGATGCCTTGCTGAACCGCGCCGACAGCGGCTGCGCACCCGTCCCCGCGGCGTCGAGCGCCCGGGTGTACGCGGCGTACTCCTCGGCCGCCCCCGCCGCCATCGTGTCGAGCGCACCCCGCGCCCGTGCCAGCAGTGCCCCGGAGTCCGTCCGGCCTCCCGTCCGCCGCGCCTCCTCCTCCACGGCACGTACCAACAGCCGTTCGGCTTCCGCCCGATGGCTGTCCCGCATGCGTCCCCCCAGGTTCCGGTGCGTCCGGCCCGACCAGTGGCCGTCGTAGCCACCCAGTGTCCTGCGTACGGGCCGTCAGCGCGAGGGAGCCGCCGGGCCGGCGGTGACGGCCGCCTCCCGCAGCGCCTCCATCAGGTCGCTCAGTGCGGGCTGCTGGAGCGACACCTCCCGCGCGGCGGCCGAGATCACGCGCACGGGTTCGGGGTTGCGGACCGGGCGCACGACGACGCCGGGGTGCCGGCTGCGCAGTCCGAGCCCGGGCATCAGGCTCACGCCGAGACCGGCGGCGACGAAGCCCTGCGCGGTGGCGTAGTCCTCGCTCTGGATGGCGAAGTCGGGGCTGAAGCCGGCCGCCGCGCAGGATTCGGTCACCGCTTCCAGACAGGGCCCGGGCGGCTCGCAGCCGACCCACTGCTCGCCGGAGAGCTCATGCAGCTCGATGACCTCCTGGCCGGCGAGCGGATGGCCGAGCGGGAGCACGGCGGCGTACGGGTCGTCGAGGAGGTGGACGAGCCGGAAGCCGCTGCCGATGCGGCCCGACGCCTGCACGACGACGGCGATGTCGGCCCGGCCGTGCACCAGTTCCTGGAACGGGTCCTCCGGATCGGTGAGTTCGGCGTCGATGCGGACGCCGGGATGCGCGGCGCGGAGCCCGGCCAGGGCGGGCGCCACCAGCGTGGAGCCGGCCGAGGCGAAGTAGCGGATCGACAGGCGCCCGGTGCGTCCGGCGCGGAGATCGGCGAGAGCGGTCTCCGCCTGGGCCACCGCCGAGCTGATCAGCGCCGCGTGCTCGGTCAGCAGCAGACCGGCGGCCGTCGGCCGCACCCCCCGGCCCACCCGCTCCAGCAGTGCCGTGCCCGCCTGCTTCTCCAGGGCCGCCATCTGCTGGCTCACGGCGGACGGCGTGTAGCCGAGGTGTGCCGCGGCGGCGGTGACCGTGCCGCTGGTGACCACCGCGCGCAGGACCTGTAGTCGCCTCACATCAAGCATGTAGCAGAGCTTAACAGATCAGGTAGAACCATTTGCTTGTCATTAAGTCTCGGCTGGGGCACCTTCGAAGAGCCGCGACGGACCGTGAATCCGGCGGCACCCAGGAGCCCTGGCGCGAACCGAGTGCTGAACCACGTGGAGGAAGCATGATGAACGGCAGTACGCGGAGTCTCCGGGGCGGACTGCGGGTGGCGGTCCTCGCCCTGCTGTGGGGCTCGACGTTCCTCTGGATCGAGCTGGCCCTGCGGGGCCTCTCCCCGCTCCAGGTCACCTTCGCCCGCTGTGCCCTCGGAGCGCTCGTCCTCGTCGTCGCCTGCCGGGTGGCGGGGCACCGGCTGCCCCGGGGCGTCGCCGTATGGCGGCACATCGCCGTCGCGGCCTTCTTCTGCAACGCCCTGCCGTTCGCGCTGTTCAGCCTGGGCCAGCAGAGCGTCGGCTCCGGTCTCGCGGGCGTCCTGAACGCCACGACCCCGCTCTGGTCGCTCGCCCTGGGCCTCGCCCTCGGCTCCGAACGCGGCCTCCGTCCCGTACGCCTGACGGGCCTTCTGCTCGGCTTCGCCGGCACGGTCCTCATCTTCGCCCCCTGGCGGACGACCGGTGCCGCCGGCTGGGGTGCCCTCGCCATCATCGGCGCCGCGGCCAGCTACGCCGTCGCGTTCACGTACATGGGCCGCACCCTGGTCCGGAGGGGCACCCCCACCCTCTCGCTCTCCGCCGCCCAGCTCGTCGCCGCGAGCGGACTGACCGCGGTGGCGGTGCCCTTCGGAGGCCTGGATTCCATCGACCCCGGCCCGACGGTGGTCGTCGCGGCCGTCGTCCTCGGCGTCCTCTGCACCGCGATCACCTTCCACCTCACGTACCGGATCATCAACGACGAGGGCGCCACCAGCGCCGCCGTGGTCGGCTACCTCCTGCCCGTCGTCTCCGTACTGCTCGGAGCGGTCGTGCTGGGCGAGGAGATCGGGGTACGGGTGGTGCTGGGCATGGCCGTCGTGCTCGTCGGAGTCGGGATGACACGGCGTCAGGGCCCGTCTGGGGTCACCGGGGAGGAGGAGCTGAGCGAACCGGCCGCCGACGGGGCGGTCGGCTCATCGTCGCGCGCCACCGTGAGGCGCGGTCAGACGGCGCCGAGGTCGACGGAGACGGAGAAGGGCGCGGCTGTCCTGATCGCGCCGGTGAACAGCTCGCCGTCCCTTTAAGCCAGGCGGACGTCGAAGTCCGTGTCGGCGTTCCAGTCCGGGCCTGCGGCGGCGTCCAGGGCGTTGCCCAGGATGCGCGCCAGTCGGTTGTGCCGCTTGGAGGCGCTCGGGCGCACGACGACCATTCCGTCGACGATCTCGATGCAGGCGCACTGCTCCTCGGACCAGGAGTCGTACTGCTCCGCGCTGATCTGGGTGTGCATCCACGTGGGTGTCGGCATCTCGGCGGTCATGGTGTACCTCCGTAGAGGGGCCTCGGCAGTCCCGGCGCTGCTGGGTTCAGCGTACTGGCCGGTGATGCGAGGATGCTCGGCTTCGGAGGGCGCCCCGGTCCGACCTGCCCGTCGACTGGTCGCCGTGGTCGCCCGAGGCGTTCGAGGAGGCCCGGCGGCGTGGTGTCCTGGTGCACTCGGCGTCGGCCACTCCAGCTGCCTCTGGTGCCGGTGAACTCGTCGAAACCAGTGGTCGGCGGTGCTTACACGTCCTTGATGATCACGCGTTGCCCGCACAGCTTCGACCAGTCGTCACGGTCCGAGGTCAGAACGATCACGGGAGGGGGAACGCGGAGTGAGAGCGCGGCAACGAGGGCGTCGATCGCGTACTTGTGCCCGTGCAGCCCGCCCGCGTCCTGAAGCAGTTCCACCGCGGTCAGGGAATCCTCCTGGCTGACAGGTTCCACCCGCAGCCGGGAGAGCACCCACTTCAAGCGCGCCAGATCGGTCTTCCCGTGTACGGCTTCGACAATGGTCAGCGCGGACACGAGGACAGGGACCGCGGCCTGGCGGGAGGCTTCGATGCGAGCCGCCATTCTGCGGTCGTTGCGCAGGAGCAGGGAGAGCGCCTCGGAGTCGAGCACCAGCGAGCGGGCCGGCTGCTCCTTCACGCGGCGCCCCTTTCCGCCTTCTCGTCTCCGAACAGTTCGCGACGGGCGGCTTCGATCTCCTGCTCCGTGAGTGCGCCGTACTCCTCCTCGTGGGATGCCACGATCTCGGCGAGCCCGTCCATGGCGAGCTGGTGCCTGACAGCTTCGGTGATGTAACCGGACAGCCCTCGGCGGCCGGTCCTTGACCGGAGTTCACTGACCAGCTCCGAGGGCATGGAAACAGAGATGTTCTCGGTGACTCCGGATCGGTTCTGCTTCATGGACTCAGTGTAAGACCATGTCTATTACATTCGCGAGATCGTCCGTGCGCCTGCCTGTACGCGTCGTGGAAGCAGCCCCGCAGCCCAGGAGGCCGTCCGGCGACAGGGCAGGCGCTACCGCTCCGCACGGCGCAGGAACTGCCAGGCCAGCACCGCCAGGGTGAGCGTCTGTACAAGTGAAGTGAGCACGAGAAAGGGCTGTACGGCGGGGGAGCACCAGAACACGGTCATGCAGACCATGGGCAGGATGAGGTACGTGAACAGGTCCACCGCAGTCTGAAGCCGCTTGCGCATGGCGCGACCCGCAACGGTGCGGTGATAGATCTCCCAGCCGAACACCGTGCCGTGGACGGAGGCGAGCGCCCCGAGACGCGGTCCGAGTTGGTCGCGGACGTAGCAGCCGATCGCCGAGATCTTTTCGTCGTTCACCAGGTAGGTCCAGCCCAGGATCAGGCAGATCGCGGGGGCGGACAGCAGCAGTCGGGGCTGTCCGGTCTGGACGGTGAGCGCCACGACTCCAGTGACCGCGGCGAGCGTGAAGTAGAGCAGGTTGTCGCGGAATCCTATGCGGGTTTTCTGTTCCTCCTTGAGGCGGTCGTACTCGGCCAGCAGGACTTTGCTCTCGGTCACATCGTCCATGGAGGTCACAACCATTCCTATGCTCGATTCCAGGATCAGCCGACGATCTGGAAGCGCGTCAGGCCGTCAGGGTTGTGCCGTTCGATCCAGTCCTTCCCGTCTGCCGCGATGCCCTCCAGGAGACGGAAGGTATGGGTGAAGCCGGCAGCGCTGAGACTGATCTCGGAAATCTCCCCGGCGCTCTCGTCCGGTGCCAGCTGAAGGGCATCGGCGTCCTTGACACGGATTTTCCGGGCCGGTCCATTGGTGAGGATGAGCTCCAGGTCGTAGCCGACATCGGCGTTCTCCGTCACCTGCACCGAGGACAGTGCCTCGAACCGGTAGTTGCTCCGCTGCTCGTTCATACGCGTGGAGTCGGAGAAGTTGAGCTCGGAGCTGACTTCGCGGATGCCGTCCCGGGTGAACAGGAACAGGCGGATGACGTAGTGCGAGTACCGCCATGGGCCGCCCTGGACCCGGGCCCGTCTGCAGGATCGCGCCGGGGTCACCAAGATGGTGTGCGTGATCAGATCCCGCCAGGTGAGCCGGTGGTGTCGCAGCGCCTCATTGACGAACGAAGTCTTGTCGCAGGTGAGCCAGGTCTCCATTTCCAGCTCACTGGGGCGGGTTGCGTCGAGGTGCGTCTTCCAGCGCTGATGAGCCTTCTGCCGTGCGGCCAGCTCTTCCTGGTACTCCCGAGCCTCCCGGGCCAGTCGGTGCCTTTCACGCCGGATCTTCAGCCACAGCTGAGCGGCCGCGTGCCCCGACCAGGCCGCGCCGAGCAATGCCAGGAACGCCCACAGCGGTCGCGGCTGGGTGGCACCCGAGACCGCCGTGCCGAACCCTGACAGGGCTGCGGCGCCGAGAACGGCGAGGGCTGCCATGGTCAGGGCCTTCGTCCTGGTCGGCGTCCGGTCCTGCAGATGCCTGTCGAACAGGGTGCCGTTGTTGTGTCGGTTCCGGGCCTCCTCGGCGAGGTAACGGATCAGCCAGGTGACTCGATCGATCGTGACCCGGCTCTCCCGGTAGAGGTCCGCGATCTCAGCGGCGAGGTCGCTGCGGACCTCGGCGGTGTGTGCAAGCCAGGTATCCGGGGTGAACCCATGGGGTGTGCGGATGCTGAAGTAATGATCGAAATTACTGTGGACGCGTTTGGTGAACCCGTCCTCGTCAGCTGCGGGGCCGGGCCGCTGCGGGGCGTCGGCCCCGGCCGTGCGGCCCGGCCGTGCTTCCCGGCCCCACCACTGGACGCCGTATCGGGCCGCGGTGTGGCCGGCGCCGAGTGCCACCAGTGACTCGAAGACCGCTTGGGCTGGGTGCGCGGTCCATGCCAGGGCCCCGAGGGCCACACTGCTGACCACGAACAGAGCCACCCGGAGCGGGAGAGCGGCCCGGGCAGCAGCAGCGGCAGCAGTGCTCAGGCGGGGGATCACGGCCCGCGCCCCGATGGGGGAGGGCTCGAAGTAAGCCCAGACCCGCTGGGCCCGGTCGTTGGCGAAGCGCTCCGCTCCGGCCCGTTCGACGGTCTCCGCCCATAGTTCGTCCTTCAGCCCTCCGGTGAGCATGAAGTCGAGGTGGCGAAGGATCGCATCGTGCTGGCGGGGCGGCAGGTCCTGCAGTTGCTTCAGCACAGGTCCGGTCGCTCCGTCGGCGGCGCCGAGTGCTGCCAGCAGATCGAAAGTGACGCGCAGGGCACTTTTCCACTGGTCCTCGGCATAGGCCCGCACGAGCCCGGAGGCATGGTGCAGTCGCTGCACCTCTTCGACGCTGAGGTCGTGGTAGGTGCGTGCGCTGAGCGTGGCGAGCACCCAATGGAACCGCACCTCCGCGTTGTGGTAGCCGTGAGCGATCGCATCAGTGATCATCTCGCGGGCGCGGCTCGGAACGCCGTCCTCCAGGAGCCGCACGCCCACCCTGTACTTCTCCTGTGGCGAAGCATCCGGGTGGACGAAGTAGACGTTGGAGTTGTGTACGGTCCCGGCCTGGATACCGATGGTGGAGTCGTACGCAGACATGCTGTGGTCGGCACCATCGTTGTCGCTCATGCTCGGTCACCGGCTGCGGCGATCATCGGGGCCAGCTCGGCCATCAGCTCAGGGCACTCCGCGACCAGTCCGCGCAGTCTCCTGAGCGTCATGGCCGCCCGCTTGGACGAATCAGAGGTGTGTTCCCCGGCCGACCGGAGGGCGGATTCCAGGTCGGCCAGGGCCTCTTGGTAGGTGTCCTCGTCGAGGCTGCCTTCAGCGCGGTGCTGCTTCAGATTCCCGCGAAAACCGTTGAGTGCGGCGAGCAGGTCCAGCGGGCCGGACTGCTGCGGAGCCGGGGTCATGTGAACGCTGCTGCCCGTGACCGAGCCCGCCATGATGCCAACGGTGCTGTTGTGGGCCGTGTTGCTGACGCGCCGATCGAGTCGGTCTGCCGAAGGGGCCTTGTCGTCTCGGGGCACGGCGGTCTCCTCCTGTTCCCTCGAAAGTTCCACCGCCAGTCGAATGGCGAACGCCGCCGCGTTCGCTGCGGCCTGCGGCTGCCGGCTGCGGTCGTCCGTACTGTTCTTCGTGCCGTCCGCCCGGTCGCTGATTCCCCGGATGATGGCTACGGGCGCCCTGTTGAGATGGCCGGCTTGTGCCACACCGGCCGCCTCCATCTCGATGGCGAGTGCGTCGTTGTAGTGCTGTCGGATCCACTTCGCTTCGGCGGAGATTCTTGAGTTCTGGACGATCTCGCCGGCGGCGATCGCCCCGAAGCGCACCTGTGGCGCGTGCTCGTGACCGGACGTGGAATCCGCCCAGTCGTCCAAGCGAGCCAGGTGCGAAGCGAGCTGGCTGATGCCGTGCGGTGCTTCCCATACCCGTGGGCGGGCTTTGAGCCCGTCGTCCTCGCTGGTCCCGCCGTGGTAGGCGTACACGTGTGACGCCATCACCACGTCGCCCAGCCTGGTGGCGTCCCACAAGGCGCCGGCGACCCCTACGAACAGCACGGCCGCCGGTGAGAACTCCTGAATCGCGCGTTCGGCGATCACGGCGGCAGAACTGTTCCCCTTGCTTGTCAGGCCGAGTGCGACACGGCACGACGTGCCCTGCACGGTTCCCGTTTCGAACCGTGTACCTCGCTCATGGCGGTGCACCTGTGGACTCGCCAGTTTCCGGCGCACAGCCTGGTACTCGAGATTGAGGGCGGTGAGAATCACCACCGGGCCATTCGACATCTATTCCTCATCCCCTTTCGTGTGCTCTTCCGTAGCGGACGGCGCGGGGCGGATCAGCGGTGGGAACAGGACGGTCTTCGGACCGGCCCGGTACAGCCGTGCCGGCCGTCCTCCCGTGCTCCTGCGGTCCGTGCCGGCGGGGATGATGAATCCCTTCGCGGCTTGGACCTTCCGGTAGAAATTGCGAGTGTCGAGCCCGGTGCCCCAGACGGCCTCGTACACCTGTTGCAGCTCTGCGATGGTGAACTCCTCACCGCAGAACGCCGTGGCCAGCGACGAGAACTCAAGCTTGGTACGGGCGTGTTCGATCCCGTCCGTTGCGATTCGATGGTGGTCGAAGGCAAGTTCGACCTCACCGGACAGCACGGCTTCCGCAGGAACCCATGCCGCGTCAGTGGCATCCGTGCCCGCAACCGGGTCGGGCAGTCCCGGTGCGATCGCCAGGTGTGCGACGGAGACGACCCGGCCCCGGGGGTCGCGGCTCGATTCTCCGTACACGGCCAACTGCTCGAGGTGCACCCAGCTGGATGCCAGGGCCGTTTCCTCGTTCAGTTCGCGGTGGGCGGCGTCCAGGATCTCCTCGCCGTCGTGGTTCAGGAACCCGCCGGGCAAGGCGTGCATACCTCGGAAAGGGTCTTCGCCCCGCTCCACCAGGAGGACGTGCAGGCGGCTCTCCCGCAGCGTCAGGATCACGAGATCGACCGTGAGCAGTACAGGGGGCGGTGACCACTCGTCATGGTGCATGTCCTGAACGGTACTTCACTTACTGTCAGTTTCACAAGAAGTAGGGTTTACCGGCGCGCTCGACTCGGCGGGCCTGGCGCTCCCGGGCACGGTGCGCTGTCCCGGGCCCGGTCCGTCGCGGTTCCGGTCGGGGGCGGGCGTGCATGCCTCCGTGCCTCGTGAGCCCGCCGCCGGCACCGGGAGGGCGCCCCGGTCCGACCTGCCCGTTCCCGTCCCGCCCGTGGCGCGCGGGTGTCGTGGGGGCGGGTGCGCGAGGATTGGGGCATGGCCAACCGACTTGCGCAGACCACGTCCCCGTATCTCCTGCAGCACGCCGACAACCCCGTCGACTGGTGGCCGTGGTCGCCCGAGGCGTTCGAGGAGGCGCGGCGGCGGGGTGTCCCGGTGCTGCTCAGCGTCGGCTATGCCAGCTGCCACTGGTGCCATGTGATGGCCCACGAGTCGTTCGAGGACGCGACCGTCGCCGAGTACCTCAACGCGCACTTCGTGCCGGTGAAGGTCGACCGTGAGGAGCGTCCCGACGTCGACGCCGTGTACATGGAGGCCGTGCAGGCCGCGACCGGTCAGGGCGGCTGGCCGATGACCGTGTTCCTGACCGCCGACGCCGAACCCTTCTACTTCGGCACCTATTTCCCGCCCGAGTCCCGGCACGGCATGCCCTCCTTCCAGCAGGTCCTGGAAGGGGTCGTGGCCGCCTGGACCGACCGCCGGGACGAGGTGGCGGAGGTGGCCGGGCGCATCGTGCGCGATCTCGCGGGCCGGTCCCTCGCCGGCGGAGGCGCCGGACTGCCCGGCGAGGCCGAACTGGCGCAGGCGCTGCTGCGGCTGACCCGGGACTACGACGAGAAGCACGGCGGCTTCGGCGGGGCGCCGAAGTTCCCGCCGTCCATGGTCATCGAGTTCCTGCTGCGCCACCACGCCCGTACGGGGGCCGAGGGCGCCCTGCAGATGGCCGCCGACAGCTGTGCGGCGATGGCGCGCGGCGGGATCTACGACCAGCTCGGCGGAGGGTTCGCCCGGTACTCCGTGGACCGGGAGTGGGTGGTGCCGCACTTCGAGAAGATGCTCTACGACAACGCGCTGCTGTGCCGTGTGTACGCCCATCTGTGGCGGGCCACCGGATCGGACCTGGCCCGTCGTGTCGCCCTGGAGACCGCCGACTTCATGGTGCGGGAACTGCGCACGGCCGAGGGCGGGTTCGCGTCCGCGCTGGACGCCGACAGCGAGGACGCGCGGGGGCGGCACGTCGAGGGCGCGTTCTACGTGTGGACGCCCGCGCAGCTGCGCGAGGTGCTGGGGGAGGAGGACGGCGCCTTCGCCGCCGGACACTTCGGGGTGACCGAGGAGGGCACCTTCGAGGAGGGTTCGTCGGTCCTGCGGCTCGTGGGGGCCGGGGAGGCGGAGGAGCCGGCGCGGGTCGCCGATGTGCGGGCCCGGCTGCTGGCGGCGCGTGAGCTGCGGGCCCGCCCCGAGCGGGACGACAAGATCGTGGCCGCCTGGAACGGCCTGGCGATCGCCGCGCTCGCCGAGACCGGGGCGTACTTCGACCGCCCGGACCTGGTCGAGCGGGCCACCGAGGCCGCCGATCTGCTCGTACGGGTCCATATGGGTGACGTCGCCCGGCTCTGCCGCACCTCGAAGGACGGCCGCGCCGGGGACAACTCCGGGGTGCTGGAGGACTACGGCGATGTCGCGGAGGGCTTCCTCGCGCTCGCCTCCGTCACCGGTGAGGGCGCCTGGCTGGAGTTCGCTGGCTTCCTGCTGGACATCGTGCTGGAGCGCTTCACCGGCGAAGGCGGACAGCTGTTCGATACCGCTGATGACGCGGAGCGGCTGATCCGGCGCCCCCAGGACCCCACCGACAGCGCCACCCCCGCGGGCTGGACCGCCGCGGCGGGCGCCCTGCTCTCGTATGCCGCGCACACCGGCTCCGAGGCGCACCGCACGGCCGCCGAGGGGGCACTCGGGATCGTCACGGCGCTGGGCCCGAAGGCGCCGCGGTTCATCGGCTGGGGCCTCGCGGTCGCCGAGGCGCTGCTGGACGGGCCCCGTGAGGTCGCGGTGGCCGGTCCCGTCGCCGGGGAGCTGCACCGCACGGCGCTGCTGGGACGGGCGCCCGGCGCGGTCGTCGCCGCGGGCGAGGGGCCGAACGCGGGGAGCGAGTTCCCGCTGCTGGTGGACCGGCCGCTGGTGGGCGGCGCGCCGACGGCGTACGTCTGCCGCCACTTCGTCTGCGACGCGCCGACGACGGACGCGGGGGAGCTGGCCGCGAAGCTGGGCGGCTGAGGCGGGGTACGGCGAAGGGCCCGGCCTGGTGGCCGGGCCCTTCGCCGTACGGGCGGATCACTGCTGGTAGGCGACCAGGGAGATGCCGACGTAGTGCACGATGAACGCCGCCAGGGTCAGCGAGTGGAACACCTCGTGGAAGCCGAACCAGCGCGGTGACGGGTTCGGCCGCTTGAGGCCGTAGATGACGCCGCCCGCGCTGTAGAGCAGCCCGCCGACGACGACGAGGACCAGCACCGCGATGCCGCCGGCGCGCATGAAGTCCGGCAGGAAGAAGACCGCGGCCCAGCCCATCGCGATGTAGCACGGCGTGTAGAGCCAGCGCGGGGCGCCGACCCAGAAGACGCGGAAGGCGATGCCCGCCGCCGCGGCGCCCCAGACCGCCCACATGAGCGGCCGGCCGGTGGCCTCGGGCAGCAGGAGGAGCGTCAGCGGGGTGTAGGTGCCAGCGATGATCAGGAAGATGTTCGCGTGGTCCAGCCTGCGCAGCACCGCCTCACCGCGCGGGCCCCATGTGCCGCGGTGGTAGACCGCGCTCACACCGAAGAGCAGGCAGGCGGTGAGTACGTAGACGGTGCAGGCAACCCGCGCGCGCGTGCTGTCGGCGAGGGCGATCAGCGTGATGCCGGCTATGACCACCGCGGGGAACATGCCCGCGTGCAGCCAGCCGCGCATCCGTGGTTTGACCGGTACGGGATCGGTGAGCTCGACGGGTCCGGGCGCGGCAGAAGTCATGTCCGCATGCTACCTACGCCCCCGTAGGTCGCCGCCATGAGTGGCGATGCTCACGTGGGCGGCCCTCTGGACATATGGGCGAGATGGTCGGATGATCAAATGAGTGCGGTCGGCACCGGATGAGCGCCAGGGGAATTCGAAGGGGTCAGCATCCGGGTCGCAGCCCCCACGGGGCCTGACAACACACCCTCTTCACAAGGAGCGATCGTGGCGCGAGACATCGCGGCTCCCCTCACTGTTCCCACTCGGCACCAGGAGCTCGTCTCCTGGGTGGACGAGATCGCGGCCCTGACCCAGCCGGACCGCGTGGTCTGGTGCGACGGCTCGGAAGCCGAGTACGAGCGCCTGTGCGGGGAGCTCGTCGCCAAGGGCACCTTCACCAAGCTGGACCCGGTCAAGCGCCCCAACTCGTACTACGCCGCCTCCGACCCGAGCGATGTCGCCCGCGTCGAGACCCGGACGTTCATCTGCTCCGAGAAGGAGGAGGACGCCGGTCCGACGAACCACTGGAAGGACCCCGCCGAGATGCGGGAGATCTTCGTGGGGGAGAAGGGCGTGTTCCGCGGCTCCATGCGCGGCCGAACGATGTACGTCGTCCCCTTCTGCATGGGTCCCGTCGGCTCGCCGCTCTCCGCGATCGGCGTCGAGATCACCGACTCCGCGTACGTCGCCGTCTCGATGCGCACCATGACGCGCATGGGCCAGGAGGTCCTGGACGAGCTCGGCGCCGACGGCTTCTTCGTGAAGGCCGTCCACACGCTCGGCGCCCCCCTGGCCGAGGGCGAGGCCGACGTCCCGTGGCCCTGCAACTCCACCAAGTACATCTCCCACTTCCCCGAGGACCGCGAGATCTGGTCCTACGGCTCGGGTTACGGCGGCAACGCCCTGCTCGGCAAGAAGTGCTACGCCCTGCGCATCGCCTCCGTCATGGCACGGGACGAGGGCTGGCTCGCCGAGCACATGCTGATCCTCAAGCTCACCCCGCCGCGCGGTGAGTCCAAGTACGTCGCCGCCGCCTTCCCCAGCGCCTGCGGCAAGACCAACCTCGCCATGCTGGAGCCCACGATCTCCGGCTGGACCGTCGAGACCATCGGCGACGACATCGCCTGGATGCGCTTCGGCGAGGACGGGCGGCTTTACGCGATCAACCCCGAGGCCGGCTTCTTCGGTGTCGCGCCCGGCACCGGCGAGCACACCAACGCCAACGCGATGAAGACGATGTGGGGCAACTCCGTCTTCACCAATGTCGCGCTCACCGACGACGGTGACGTGTGGTGGGAGGGCATGACCGAGGAGGCGCCCGCGCACCTCACGGACTGGAAGGGCAACGACTGGACGCCCGAGTCCGGTACGCCCGCCGCCCACCCCAACGCCCGCTTCACCGTTCCGGCCGGCCAGTGCCCGATCATCGCGCCGGAGTGGGAGGACCCGAAGGGCGTGCCGATCTCGGCGATCCTTTTCGGTGGCCGCCGCGCCTCCGCCGTCCCGCTGGTCACGGAGTCCTTCACCTGGCAGCACGGCGTCTTCCTCGGGGCCAACGTCGCCTCCGAGAAGACCGCCGCCGCCGAGGGCAAGGTTGGCGAGCTGCGCCGCGACCCGTTCGCCATGCTGCCGTTCTGCGGCTACAACATGGGCGACTACATGAAGCACTGGGTCAGCGTCGGCGCCGACAAGGCGGACCAGTCGAAGCTCCCGAAGATCTACTACGTCAACTGGTTCCGCAAGAACGCCGCGGGCCAGTTCGTGTGGCCCGGCTTCGGTGAGAACAGCCGCGTCCTGAAGTGGATCGTCGAGCGTCTGGAGGGCACGGCCGAGGGCGTCGAGACCCCGATCGGCATCCTGCCGGCCAAGGGGTCCCTGGATGCCGAGGGTCTCGACCTTTCCGAATCCGACCTCGACTTCCTGCTCGACGTCGACAAGGAGGTCTGGCGCGAGGAGGCGGCGCTGATCCCCGAGCACCTCAACACCTTCGGCGACCACACGCCCCAGGAGCTGTGGGACGAGTACCATGCGCTGGTCCAGCGCCTCGGCTGACCCGCCTCGTTCCCCGCGGCACGGCCCCGTCGACATCCGCCCTGACCTGTGGGGGTCAGGGGCCCGCCGCGGTACGGCACCCGGAGCACCTCATCGCTCCGGGTGCCGCTCCCTTTCCGGCGGGTGGCCGCCGTCGCAACTCCGTCCCGATTTGATCGAGAACGTCCAGGCATCGCCAACAACTTGCGCACACAACCTCCACATCTGTTGCATGATGCTCACAGGACGCCCGAGATGACGGGGCGTCAACAACTCTGTGGGGGGACGCAGTTGAACAGGTCAGGGAAAGCCGGGCGCGGCATCGGAGCCGTCATCGCGCTCACGCTCGCCGGGGCGGGACTCACCGTGGTCGCGGCACCCGCCGCGCACGCGGCGGACGACGACGTGGCCAAGCTGCCGATCACGTCGTTCTCCAGCATGGTGGTCGACTCCGTGCACGAACGCGTCTACATCAGTGACGACACCAGGAGCCTGAACACCAAGTCGTCGGTGCTCGTCTACAACTTCGAGGGCCAGCGGGTCGCCACGCTCACGAGCTCGCAGGGCGCCGTGGGCGGCATGGCGCTCTCCACGGACAGCACGAAGCTCTTCGTCTCGGAGATGGGCCGGATCGCCGCGTACGACACCGAGACGTATGTGAAGTCCCTCCACACGTCGACCAGTTACTGGGGCGAGTGCGGACGCCAGGTCGCCTACTCGGGCGGCAAGGTGTGGCACACCGAGACGCCCACCGCCAGCGGGTGCGAGCAGTACCGGAGCTACCTCTACGGCAGCACCCTCGGCTCGCCCACCACTACGGGCTGGGACGGCACCGGGAAGCTCTACTTCGCGACGACGCCCCAGGCCCCGGACACCCTGGTCATGGGTCAGACGCTGAGCACGGCCGGGACCAACCCCTACCTCACCACCTTCGACAGCAGCGGTGACACGCTCGTCCGGGGGCCGCAGCGCCGCTTCGCGGACAGCGCGGGGGTGGGCGGTCTCGACCTCAAGGACCTGGCGCTGTCCCCCGACGGCAGCCGGATCGCGGTCGCCGACGCCGCGCACGGCACCCGGCTGCTGGACGCGGCCGATCTGTCGGACGCCCCGACGCCCTACCGCCCGCTGCCGGAGGGGGCGAAGGCGTCCGCCGTCGCCTTCAGTGGTGACGGCGAGTACATCGCACGGGGCGCCGAGGCCACCGGCTCGGCGCCCGACCTGCTGATCCAGAAGGCGGACCCGGAGGAGGGCGCGTCGGCGTTCGAGTTCGCCTTCGAGGGCGAGCTCGACGGGGCCCGCGTCGTACCGCGCGGCCTCGCCTGGTCGAAGGACGGCTCCCGGCTCTTCGCCCTCACCATGAACGCGTCCGCCACGTCCTTCTGGCTCCACGTGATCCAGCCGCCCGCCGCCCAGTACGACTCCCGCTTCACCGGTTCGCTCTCCACGAGCCCCGGCACCCCGGTCGTCGGTGAACCCCTCGGCATCCGGGGCCGCCTCGAACTCGACGGACCCGCGCCCGCTGAGCCGGTCAAGGTCTCGGCGGTGCGCCACGACGCGAACGGCGACCGCAAGCTGGCGGCCGTGGAGGTCGCGGAGGACGGCACCTTCACGGTCCTCGACGTCCCGGCGCTGGTCGGCGAGGCCACGTACACCCTGTCCTTCCTCGGGGACGTGACCCACCGCCCGGCCGAGGACGTCACCCTCGCGGTGACCGTGGCCAAGGCGCCGACGGCCATCACGCTCACTGCTCCGGCGGAGACGACGAAGAACCAGAGCCTGGAAATCACCGGGACCCTGACCGGCCAGGGCCGGGCGCTCCCCCCGGGCATCACCCTGTCCGTGGAGCGGGCCGACAAGAGGGGCACCAACCCCCTCACATCGGCGGCGGTCACGGCCGACGGCACGTTCACGATCCGGGACCTGGCCTCCGTCCGGGGCGAGGTCGTCTACACGGTCTCCTACGCCGGGGACGACGTGCACACCGCGTCGACCGCCTCGGCCACCGTGCGGGTCCGGGCCGCCGGCTGACCGCTCGCGCGCCGGTCCGTCCCGAGGGGCGTGAGGCCCGCGCCGCCCTTCCGGGCGGCGCGGGCCTCACGTGTGTGGCACCCGGTCCACGCGTCTTCGCGACCCGTGGACCGGGGCCGTCAGGGGGTGCCGACCAGGGCGGTCTGCGTCGGTGCGCCCGCGAGGGCGGCGGTGTGCGCGTCCATGGACTCGGCCGCGAGGATCGCGACGGCCGTGTCCGCGCGGGACGCGGCGACCACGAGGGCCCGGCCCGCGAGGGCGTGGGCGCGGCGGTGCAGTGCCGCCGAGGACGCGCCGCTCCGTCCGGCGTGCCGGGCGGGCGGTGCCGTGCGGAGCCGGGCGATCTGCTCGGCGATGCGGTCGCCGTCTGCGGTCAGCCCCAGCTCGTCGGTGACGGCGAGCAGGGCGGCGAGGTGTCCTGCGAGCTGGATGTCCAGCTCGTCCTCGCGGCTGCGGTGCGGGAAATCGGCGTTGTCGGCCGATGTGTGGACCGATTTGGTGCGGATCGGCTCGTACATGGATGGCCTCCTGGCGTTGCAGTAAGCCTATCCTATCTTAGATTCCGTCTAAAGTTGTGAGCGGTCCGGGCGCTGGGGCGGGGCATCCCGCACCTGGCCCGGGCGCCGGGTGCGGGATGCCCGCCTCAGGGCTGGCTGTAGCCGTCCAGGAACTTCCCGATACGGGTCACGGCATCGGTCAGGTCCTTCGCCGGTGGCAGCGTGACCACCCGGAAGTGGTCGGGTTCGGGCCAGTTGAAGCCCGTACCCTGCACGACCATGATCTTCTCGGCCCGCAGCAGGTCGAGGACCATCTGCCGGTCGTCCTTGATCTTGAAGACCTTCGGGTCGAGCCTCGGGAAGAGATACAGCGCCCCCTTCGGCTTCACACAGGTCACGCCGGGGATCTGCGTCAGGAGGTCGTACGCCACGTCCCGCTGCTCCAGGATGCGTCCGCCGGGCAGCACCAGTTCGTTGATCGACTGCCGGCCGCCGAGCGCGGTGGCCACGGCGTGCTGCGCGGGCATGTTGGCGCAGAGCCGCATGTTGGCCAGGACGGTCAGCCCCTCGATGTACGAGGAGGCGTGCGCCTTCGGGCCGCAGACCGCCATCCAGCCGGAGCGGTATCCCGCGATCCGGTAGTTCTTGGAGAGCCCGTTGAAGGTGAGCACCATCAGGTCGGGGGCGATGGCGGCGGTCGGGGTGTGGGTCGCGCCGTCGTAGAGGATGCGGTCGTAGATCTCGTCGGAGCAGACGACCAGGTTGTGGCGCCGGGCGATCTCCGTCAGCCCGCGCAGCATCTCGTCGTCGTAGACAGCGCCCGTCGGATTGTTCGGGTTGATGATCACCATGGCCTTGGTGCGGTCGGTGATCTTCCGCTCGACGTCCGCGAGGTCCGGCATCCAGTCGGACTGCTCGTCGCAGCGGTAGTGCACGGCCGTGCCGCCGGCCAGTGAGACCGAGGCGGTCCACAGCGGATAGTCCGGGGCGGGGACCAGCACCTCGTCGCCGTCGTCGAGCAGGGCCTGCATCGACATCTGGATCAGCTCGGAGACGCCGTTGCCCAGATAGATGTCCTCGACGCCGAGGTCGATGCCCTTGGTCTGGTAGTGCTGCATCACCGCACGGCGCGCGGACAGCAGGCCCTTCGCGTCGCCGTAGCCGTGCGCGCCCGAGAGGTTGCGCAGGATGTCCTCGAGGATCTCCGGCGGGCACTCGAAGCCGAACGCGGCGGGGTTGCCCGTGTTGAGCTTGAGGATGCGATGGCCCGCCGCTTCGAGCCGCATGGCTTCCTCGAGGACGGGGCCGCGGATCTCGTAACAGACGCCGGAGAGCTTTGTGGACTGGATGACCTGCATGTCCGCGAGCTTACGACCGTGTTTCGCGCGGTGCTCCCGGTTTGCCTGCCGGTTGCTCCCTCCGGGGGCGTCCGGTGGGGCGCCGGGTCTTCCATCGGCATGCCGGCCCCGGCCGCGGACCGTGGGAACGGCCGGTCGGGGCGGTGCCGCGGCTTGGAATGCGGGCGTGCGGCGGAGGACCGGGTGAGATGCGCCACGCGGGGGCGCACACAGGGCGCGGACACGTGCCCCCGGCCCCGTGGGCGCGGGTGCGGCCGGTCAGCCGGGCAGCACGGTCCCCTCGGGCAGCCGTACGCCGAAATCGTCCGCCAGCACCCGCAGGACCTCCTCCGGCCCGCCCAGCTCCCGCTCGGTCACCGTGCCGTCGTCGGCCGTCTCCACCAGCGTCCGCCCGGACAGGGCGCGGTGCAGGCCGGGCAGGGTGCGCTGGGCGTACAGCGCCTGCCGGAAAGGCGAGCGCGGGTTCGTCGCGATGTGCCAGTTGATGACCTCGTAGTCCGGGGCCTCGAACGGCTCCAGGGTGAACTCGTACTGCGGCTCCCAGTAGCCGCCCTTGTCCGCCTGGAGCTCCCACATCTCCAGCGGCCCGTCGTGCGGGGCGTGCACCAGCCGGTGGCGGCGCGGAGTGTCGAGCAGCTCCGCGTCCACCACCAGCGGGATCGGCTCCAGCAGCGCCCCGTGCGAACCGAAGCCGACATCGGCCAGCCAGGAGGCGGACTCACCCTCCACGTCCACCTGCATCAGCATGTGCGTACGGGGCCGGACGTCACCCGGTGCCGCCCCCAGGACCACCCGCGCGGCAAGCAGCGTCACCCGGAAACCGAGCTGGGTCAGGGCGGCCGCGAGGAGGGTGTTGTGCTCGTAGCAGTAACCGCCGCGCTCACCGCGGACGAGCTTCCTCTCCAGGTCGGGGAGCGCGAGGGAGGGCGCGCCGCCGAGGAGGGGTTCCAGATTCTCGAACGGGATGCCCAGCATGTGGGCGCGGTGCACGGACCGCAGCACCTCCACGGTGGGACGGCGCTCCCCGGACCAGCCGATGCGGGTGAAGTAGGCGTCGAGGTCGAGTGTCATACCCCGACACTACGCAGACACCTCGGGGGTTTCTCAAGTGCCTTCGCGGCACAGGAGATACGGGGAACCCGCCCCACGTGTGCAGGGCGACGGGCACCGGTCCGCGCGCTGCGGACACGTCCTGCCCCCTCCGCGCGCGGCCCACTCCGGCGCCGCGAGCCCCTGCTCCGGCACCTCCGCCGCGAGCCCCTGCTCCGGCACCTCCGCCGCGAGCCCCTGCCCCGGCACACCTCGTCGGCCGCCGCCCGTCAGGAGCGGTTCAGCACCGCTCCGCCCGCGTACCGCGCGGACGCGCCCAGCTCCTCCTCGATCCGGATGAGCTGGTTGTACTTCGCGGTGCGGTCGGACCGGGACAGCGAGCCGGTCTTGATCTGGCCGCAGCCCGTCGCCACCGCGAGGTCCGCGATGGTGGTGTCCTCCGTCTCGCCCGAACGGTGCGACATCACGACGGTCCAGCCCGCGCGGTGCGCGGTGGCGACCGTGGCGAGGGCCTCGGTCAAGGTGCCGATCTGGTTGACCTTGACCAGCACCGAGTTGCCGGCACCGGTGCGGATGCCCTCGCGCAGCAGGGCCTCGTTCGTACAGAACACGTCGTCGCCGGTGAGCTGGCAGCGGCCGCCCACGCGGGCGGTCAGTTCCCGCCAGCCGTCCCAGTCGTCCTCGGCCATCGGGTCCTCGATGGAGACGATCGGATAGGAGTCGATCAGCTTGGCCAGGTAGTCGGCGTGCTCGGCCGGCGTACGGCGCACTCCTTCGCCCGCGTACACGTATGCGCCGTCCCGGAAGAACTCGGACGAGGCCGGGTCCATGACCAGGCCGATGTCCGCGCCGGGGCGGTATCCCGTGCGCTCGACGGCCTTCATGACGAAGTCGAGCGCCTCCTCGGCGGTACGGAGCGCGGGCGCGAAGCCGCCCTCGTCGCCGACCCCCGTGGAGTGCCCCGCGGACAGGAGGTCGCGGCGGAGCGTGTGGAAGATCTCGGAGCCCATGCGGACGGCCTCCGCGAAGGTCTCCGCGCCGACCGGGGCGATCATGAACTCCTGGAAGTCCAGCGGGTTGTCGGCGTGGGCGCCGCCGTTGACGATGTTCATCATCGGCAGGGGGAGAAGGCGGGCGCCGGAGCCGCCGAGGTAGCGGTAGAGCGGCTGGCGGTGGGACGCGGCGGCGGCCTTCGCGGTGGCGAGGGAGACCCCCAGGAGCGCGTTGGCGCCGAGCCGGGACTTGTCGGCCGTGCCGTCGAGCGCGACGAGCGCCGCGTCGAGCCCCGCCTGATCGTCCGCGTCGAGCCCGGTGACCGCCGACGCGATGTCACCGTTGACATGAGCGACCGCGCGGTCGACGCCCTTGCCGTGCCAGCGCCCGGAATCGCCGTCCCGCAGCTCCACGGCTTCCCGTGCGCCGGTGGAGGCGCCGGAGGGGACCGCGGCGCGGCCGAGAGATCCGTCGGCGAGGCGGACATCGGCCTCGACGGTGGGGTTGCCCCGGCTGTCGAGGACCCTGCGGGCGGTGACGGAGCGGATGACGGTGGATTCGACTGCTCTGGAAGCCATGGGAGGCCCTTCGCGTTGACGCGCGCCGCGGCTCTGCTGCGACAACGCTGGCGCGTGCCGCGACGAGGTCGACTCTACAGCAATGCTGTTCAGTTCCGCTGTTCAGTTGTGCTGTTCAGTTCTGCTGTGCAGATGAGCTGCACAGCTTCGCTGGTGACCACCGGGTTAAAGTGCCCTATGCCCACCCCGGAACCCGCCGCCGTCGCCACCGAACTGCGTAACGCGATGGGCAAGCTGACCCGGCGCGTGAAGCACGAGGACCGGATTCCGCTCGGCCAGGTCTCGGTGCTCGGCACCCTCGACCGCGACGGGGCCATGACCACCAGCGATCTGGCGGCGGACCAGCGTGTGCGACCGCAGTCCATGGCCCGCGCGGTCGGGCTGCTCATGGAGCAGGGCCTCGTCGTCCGCAGGGCGCACCCCACGGACGGCCGCAAGTCCCTGGTGGAGCTCTCCCCGGCGGGGCGTGCCGCTCTCGACGCGGAGCGCGGGCGCAGGGCGGGCTGGCTCGCCCAGGCCATCGAGCTCGAACTCACCGGCGAGGAGCGTGAGGTGCTGGCGCGCAGTGTCGCCCTGATGGAGCGGCTCGCCGCGCGCTGAGGTCCTCCGGGGTCAGTCGCCGGACCGCGGCGGCTCGACCCGGGCCAGCCAGGTCGTCAGCAGTGACTCCAGCTGCCCGGCCTCCTCGGGGGACAAGGCGTCGAGCAGTGCGCGCTCGTTCCGCATGTGCGCCGTGAACGCCTGGTCGATCAGCTGCCGTCCCGCCGGGGTGAGCGCGACGACGCGGCCCCGGCCGTCGGCCGCCGAGCGGCGGCGGGTGACGAGGCCGTCGCGCTCCAGACGGTCGATCCGCTTCGTCATGGCGCCGGTCGTGACCATGGTGTGGGCGGCCAGTTCCCCCGGGGCGCGCTCGTACGGCTCGCCCGCGCGCCGGAGCGCGGCGAGCACGTCGAACTCTCCCTCGCTCAGACCGTGCCGGCGGTACACCGCGCACAGCTGCTCGGTGAGCAGTGCGCCCAGCCGGTGCAGCCTCCCGATCACGGCCTGGGGGCGCACATCGAGATCCGGGCGCTCACGGGCCCACTCGGCCTGGATCCGGGCCACATGGTCCAGCGGCTCTCCGGGGTGCTCCTGCATGATTTCACTATAGCTTCCCGGGAAGACATAATGGCTTCCATGGAAGCTAATCTGCGCTGGACGCTCGTCACGGCCGTGGCTCCGGTGTCCTGGGGCACGAACTACTTCGTCACCCACGCCTATCTGCCCGCGGGGGAGCCGCTGTACGGCGCCGCGATCAGGGCGCTGCCCGCCGGGCTGCTGCTCCTCGCCGTCCGCAGGGAGCTCCCGCGCGGCTCGTGGTGGTGGCGCAGCGCCGTCCTCGGGCTGCTCAACACGGGCGTCTTCTTCGCCCTGGTGTACATCGCCGCCCAGACCCTCCCGACCAGCCTGGCGTCGACGATCATGGCCACCTCGCCGATGGTCATGATGGCGGTCGCGTGGGGGCTCGTCGCGGAGCGCCCCCACGCGCGGCACCTGGCCGGGGCGGTCGTGGGGGCCGGGGGCGTGGCGCTCATGCTGCTCGGTGGTGACGCGTCGGCCTCACCCGGTGGGGTCATCGCCTCGGTGGCGGCCATGCTGCTGTCGTCCCTGGGGTACGTCCTGGCCAAACGGTGGGGCGGCGAGGTTGATCTGCTCGCCTCCACCGCCTGGCAGTTGACCGCCGGAGGGCTGTTGCTGCTGCCGTTCGCGGTGCTCGTCGAGGGTGCGCCGCCCTCCCTGGACGGCCCGGCACTCCTGGGTTTCGCCTACGTCGCCGTGGTGGCGACGGCCCTCGCCTTCGCCGCCTGGTTCGCCGGCCTGCGGCACCTGCCCGCCGCGACGGTCGGTCTGGTGGGTCTGCTCAATCCCGTGACGGGGGTCCTGCTGGGAACGCTGGTCGCCGGTGACGTGCTCACGGTCCGGCAGTTCTGCGGGCTGGCCCTCGTGCTGGCGGGGGTCCTCCTCGGGCGGCCGGCGGCCCGGCGGGCGGCAGGGGTCCGTGCGTTCGCGCGTACGGCCCGGCCGGTGCGCTGATCCGGCCGCTGCCCGTCCGGGACGGGGAATCGATCCAGCCGTCGCCCGGTCCGGCAAGAGGCGGCATCCGTACGCGGCTTGATCCCGCCCCTTGTCGGGCACTCCTCCGTGCGCAAGCATGCGCATGTCAAAACCGGAAGAACTCCGGTCACTGACACTTCTGGAGGGGACCCCCACATGAAGAAGCCTCTCGTCGGCGCACTTCTTTCCGTCCTGTTCCTCGGGGCGGGCGTCGCACCCGCGGCGGCGTCCACGGCCACGAGCCCGGACACGGCCGAGGCCCGCGCCGCGGCCGTGACCTTCGCCGGCACGGTCGCGCTCAGCAACTGCTCCGGCTCCGTCGTCCGGGCGCCCTCGTCGCAGCCGGGCGACCCCGCCCTCGTCCTGTCCAACGGCCACTGCCTGGAGACCGGCTTCCCGGACCCGGGCGAGGTGGTGCTCAACAAGGCGTCGACCCGCAGCTTCACCCTGCTGAACGCGGCGGGCAGCGGCGTCGGCACCCTGCGCGCGTCCAAGATCGCGTACGGGACGATGACCGACACCGACGTCTCCCTGTACCAACTGACCAGGACCTACGCCCAGATCGAGAGCTCCTACGGCATCAAGGCCCTGGAACTCGACGCGGCGCACCCGGTCGTGGGCACCGCGATCACGGTCGCGTCCGGCTACTGGAAGCGCACCTACAGCTGCGCCGTCGACGGGTTCGCGTACCGCCTGAAGGAGGGGGCCTGGACCTGGAAGGACTCGCTTCGCTACACCTCCGCCTGCCAGACCATCGGCGGTACGTCCGGATCCCCGGTGATCGACAACGCGACCGGCAAGGTGGTCGCCGTCAACAACACGGGGAACGAGGACGGGCAGCAGTGCACCGACAACAACCCGTGCGAGGTCGACGAGAACGGCACCGTGACGGTCCGCGAGGGCATCAACTACGCCCAGCAGACCTACGGCATCGTTCCGTGCATCGGCACCGGTAACCAGATCGACCTGAACCGGTCCGGCTGCGCGCTGCCCAAGCCGTAGCCCGGGGCGGGGGTCTGTAATCGCCGTGCAGGATTCTGCACCCGGCGCGGACACCGAAATGGCTCCGCAGCGCTCCCTTCCTGCTTCGGCGTGGCCGGATCCTGCCACGCCGAAGCCGGCGCCGGAGCCGAAGCCGAAGCCGGTGCGGCCCGGAGCCGCCCTTCAGCTCCGCCCGGCGCCCGTCCCCCGCACGGCCCGGCCCGCGAGGACGGAGGTCCGCTTGCCGTCCTCGATGACGAACCGGCCGTCGATCAGGACGTGCGGGATGCCCACCGGGAGGGTGCGCGGCTCGTCGAAGGTGGATCCGGCCGCCACCGTGTCCGGGTCGAAGAGGACCAGGTCCGCCCGGTAGCCCTCGCGGACGAGACCGCGGTCGGGCAGGCGCAGACGGGCGGCCGGGCGGGAGGTGAGGTGGGCGACGCAGTCCTCCAGCGAGAGGATGCCCAGCTCGCGCACGTACCGCCCGAGATACTGCGGGAAGGTCCCGTAGGCGCGGGGGTGCGGCTTGTCGCCCTGGAGGATGCCGTCGCTGCCGCCGGTGTGCACCCGGTGGCGCATGATCTGCCGGACGTTCTCCTCGTGGCCGACGTGCTGGAGGATCGTCGTGCCGAGCCTGTCCTCGACGAGCAGCCGGCGGGCCGTCACCCAGGGCTCCTCGCCGCGCAGCCGGGCGGACTCCGCCACCGTACGGCCGACGTACGACGACAGGCCGGGCGAGCCGACGCCGGAGATCTCGATCGTGTCCCACTCGATCGGGACGCCGTGGCAGCCGTCCGAGCCCACGACCTCCATGTGGTGGCGGATACGTCCGGCCGTCGCCCCGTCCGCGAGCCGGGTCAGGACCGACTCCGGACCGCCTTCGCTCGCCCAGCTGGGCAGCATCGCGACGAGGGTCGTGCAGCCGGGGGTGTACGGGTAGGTGTCCAGGGAGATGTCGGCGCCCTCCGCGAGGGCCGCGTCCAGGAGGGCGAGGAGGTCGGGGGCCTTGCCCTCGTTCACCCCGAAGTTCATGGTGGCGTGCGCGAGATGCAGGGCGCAGCCCGCGTCACGGGTGAGCCGCACCATCTCCTCGTACGCCTGGAGCGCCCCTGCCCCGTACGAGCGGTGGTGCGGGCAGTAGTAGCCGCCGTGGGCCGCCACCACCCGGCACAGCTCGGTGAGTTCGGCGTCCTTGGCGTACATCCCGGGGGTGTACGTCAGGCCGGAGGACATGCCGACCGCGCCCTCGGTCATCCCCTGCGCGACGAGCTCCCTCATGCGCTCCAGCTCGGCGTCGGTGGCGGGGCGGTCGTCCCAGCCGACGGCGAGCATCCGGACCGTGCCCTGCGGGATGAGGTAGGCGGCGTTGACGGCGATGCCCTGCCCGCCGAAGTTGCGGTCGAGGCGGTCCAGATAGCCGCCGACGGTGCGCCAGTCGAAGTCGATGTCGCCGCCGTCGCCGTTCCACCCGGCGATGGAACGGCGGACCTCGGCGAGGGTGCGGTCGTCTGCGGGGGCGTACGACAGGCCGTCCTGGCCGAGGACCTCCAGGGTGACGCCCTGGGCGGCCTTCGCGCTGTGTTCGGGGTCGCGCAGCAGGGCGAGATCGCTGTGCGCGTGCATGTCGATGAACCCCGGTGCGAGCGCGAGCCCGTCGGCGTCCAGGGTGCGGGCGGCGGTGAGGCGGGGGCCCCCGCCCTCCCCGCGGATCTCGGTGATCCGGCCGTCCGTGATGCCTACGTCGGCGCGGTAGGAGGGGGCGCCGGTGCCGTCGACGACGCGGGCGTCGCGGATGACCAGGTCCATGGGATGTCGCCTTTCGCGGTGGGGGAGGGGGCCCGCAGGGATCAGAAGAAGGTGCGGATGTAGTCGGTGACGGTGCCGTCCGCCTCCACCAGCGGGATCAGCTGCCACTTGTCGAAGGACGTGCAGGGGTGGGAGAGCCCCATGCCGATCCAGTCGCCGACCTCCAGCTCGGCGCCCGCGTCCGTCCGTACCCAGCCGTGCTGGTCGGAGAGCCCGCTGACGGTGACGCCGGTGGCCGGGCGCACCGAGCCGTCGCGTCCGGAGCGGACGACCTGTGCCTCGGGGAGGTCCAGGTCGTAGGCGGCGTCCCGCTTCCCGGCGTTGACGAAGGCCTGCTCCGGCGTGGGACGGGAGACGACCTGGGCCCAGAGCCGGAAGGCGGGTTGCAGCGCACCCTCCTCGGGGATCCGGTTGAAGGGGGTGAGGTGGCGGTAGTGCCCGTCGTCGTGGCTGACGTACGCACCGGAGCGGAGCAGCTTGAGGACCGGCCGGCTCAGCTCGGGGATCTCACCGAAGACATCGGCGACGGCGTCGAACCACGCGCTGCCGCCCGCGCTGACCAGGATCTCCTCGCCGTCCGCGAGCGCGCCGAAGCGGCCCGCCGCGTCGAAGTCCGCCGCCAGGGCGACCAGCCGGCGCAGCCACTCCCGTACCCGCTCGGGAGAGGCGTCCGGCACCTCGCCCTCGTAACCGGCGACACCCACCAGACGCAGGGTCGACGTGGCGGCCACCGCGTCGGCGACCGCCGCGCAGTCGGCATCCGTGCGGGCGCCGGTGCGGGCACCCTGGCCGGCCCCCAGCTCCACCACGACGTCGACGGGGCGTACGGCGCCCGCCGCGCGCAGGGCCTCGTCCATCAGCTCGACACCGCGCACGGAGTCGGCGTAACAGGCGAAGGTGAAGTCCGGGTCGGCGTCCAGCTCGGCGGCGAGCCAGCGCAGCGCGACCGCGTCGACGAGCTCGTTGGCCAGGAAGATCCGCCGGATGCCGTACGCCCGGTAGACCCGCGCCTGGTGGGGCACGGCCGCGGTGATGCCCCAGGCGCCGTACTCCAGCTGGCGGGCGAAGAGCTGCGGGGACATCGACGTCTTGCCGTGCGGCGCGAAGGCCAGACCGTGCCGTTCGGCGTACCTCTCCAGGAGGGCGAGGTTGGCCTCGACCGACTCGGCGGACAGGGCCAGGACGGGCGTGGTGAAGCCTCCCGTGAAGAGGTTGCGGCGCTCGGCCGCCAGGGCGCCGACGGTCAGCCCCTCCGCGTCGGGCGGCAGGGCCTTGAAGCGGTGGTCGACCACTTCGCCGGCGAGTGCCTTCGCGGACTGTTCGGCGGACTGCTGGGCGGCCAAGGGATCCTCCTCGGAGACTTGCCGTTGCATTATGTGCAACGACCATTGCGCATATCGCTCGACGCTGTCTAACATCCGAGCCGATGCCGGGTCAATGGTCCGCCCGGCGCCCACGGCCGACCACGAGGAGCCCAGAGTGCCCGGAATCGCAGCCAGGACAGCCACCGCGGACGTCGTCTGCCTCGGCGAGTCCATGGTGACGTTCCTGCCCTCCCGGCCCGGCCGCCTCGCCGACGTCCCCTCGTTCGGCCGGGGAATCGGCGGCGCCGAGTCCAACGTCGCCTGCGCGCTGGCCGCCGCCGGCCACCGGGCGGCCTGGGTCGGCCGGGTCGGCGCCGACGGATTCGGCGACCACCTCGTCGAGGCCATCGCCGGCTACGGGGTCGACACCTCCGCCGTCCGCCGCGATCCGGACCGCCCCACCGGCATCTACTTCCGCACGGCGACGGACAGGGCCACCGACGCCCACGAGGTGGCGTACTACCGGGCCGGGTCCGCCGCCTCGGCGATGTCCCCGCACAACGTCCCGCACGAGGACGTCCTCGCCGGCCGCGTCCTGCACCTGTCCGGCATCACGGCCGCGCTCTCCGCCGACTGCCTGGCGCTCCTGGACGACCTCACCGCCCCCCGCGAGAACCGCCCGCTGATCTCCTTCGACGTCAACCACCGGCCCGGCCTCTGGCGCGACGGCGGCACCGGCCCCGAGGTGCTGCTCGGCCTCGCCCGCCGGAGCGACCTCGTCTTCGTCGGCGAGGACGAGGCCGAGGAGGCCTGGGGAATCCACGGCGCCCACGCGATCCGTACCGCCCTGCCGGAACCGGACGTCCTGGTCGTCAAGCGCGGCCCGGACGGCGTCACGGTCTTCTCGCGGGAGGCGGGCCGGGACACCGTCACCGAGGTCCCCTCCCTGCGCGTCGACATCGTCGCCGCCGTCGGGGCGGGCGACGCCTTCGCCGCCGGATTCCTCTCCGCCACCCTGCGCGACCTGCCCGTACGCGACCGGGCCCGGCACGGCCACCTCATGGCCGCCGCCGTGCTCACCGTCCCCGGCGACCTCACGGCACCCCCCTCCCGCGCCCACGCCGACCGGCTCGCCGCCCTGGACGACGAGGCCTGGGGCACACTTCGTCTCGGCCCCGGCTGGACAGCCGCCGCAGGGGCGAACGAGGAGGTACGAGTCACATGAGCCAGACCGTCGACCGCGCGCTGAGCATCCTGCCGCTGCTCGCCCAGGGCCCCGCCGACCTCGGCCAGGTCGCCGAGCGGCTCGGGGTCCACAAGTCCACGGCGCTGCGCCTGCTCCGTACGCTCCACGAGCACGGACTCGTCTACCGCCAGGAGGACCAGCGCTACCGCCTCGGCGCCCGGCTCTTCGCGCTCGCCCAGGAAGCCGTCGAGAACCTCGACGTGCGCGAGATCGCCCACAGCCACCTCGTCGCGCTCAACGAGCAGTGCGGGCACACCGTCCACCTCGCGGTGTACGAGGAGAACGAGGTCCTCTACATCGACAAGGTCGAGAGCCGCTACCCCGTGCGCATGTACTCACGGATCGGCAAACCCGTCGCGATCACCGTTGCCGCGGTCGCCAAGCTGCTCCTGGCCGACCTCACCGAGCCCGAGCGGCGCGTGATCGCCGAACGGCTCGACTACCCCATGTACACGTCCCGTTCGGTCCCGAACGCCGGCGCCTTCCTCAAGGAGCTCGCCGTCGTACGCGAACAGGGCTGGGCCACCGACCTCGGCGGCCACGAGGAGTCCATCAACTGCGTCGGCGCCCCCATCCGGGGCGCGGACGGGCGCGTCGTCGCCGCCATGTCGGTGTCCGCACCGAACGTGGTCGTCACGGCCGAGGAACTCCTCACCCTGCTCCCGCTGGTGCGCCGCACCGCGGACACGATCAGCCGGGAGTACTCCGGCACCACCCCCACCAAGAAAGCCTGAACCGCCATGACCGAGAAGACCGCTCTCACCCCCAGCACCCACACGACCCCGCCCGCCAAGTTCTCGCACGGCGTGAAGAAGGGGAACATCCTCCAGGTCGCCGGTCAGGTCGGCTTCCTGCCCGCCGTCGAGGGCCAGGCCCCCACCCCGGCCGGCCCGACCCTGCGCGAGCAGACCCTCCAGACCTTCGCCAACGTCAAGGCGATCCTGGAGGAGGGCGGCGCGAGCTGGGACGACGTGATGATGATGCGCGTCTACCTCACGGACGTGGACCACTTCGCCGAGATGAACGCGATCTACAACGAGTACTTCGGCGAGCAGGACCTCAAGGCCCCCGCCGCGGCCCGTACGACGGTCTACGTCGGCCTGCCCAAGGGGCTGCTCATCGAGATCGACGCCCTCGCCGTTCTCGGCTGACCCGGCCGGCCCTCCGCACCAACGCCCGAACCGCTCTCCCCGCCTCAGCACCCAGCACCACGGCACGGCGCCCCGCCCCCTCCCCCGAGGGGCGCCGTGCCGCGCTCCCCCCTGCCCCGAAGGGCCCCGTCACCAACGGAGTTGACCGCTCATGCTGCTCGCCGCCGCCCCCACGCCCGAGGCGCCACCCCACACCGGTGGGCTGCTGCTCCTGATCGGCGGAACGCCCGGTCTGCTGACCGTCGCCGCCCTCGGGATCGCGCTGCTGCTGTTCCTGATCATCAAGGTCCGGCTCCAGCCGTTCGTCGCGCTGCTCGCCGTGTCCATAGCCGTCGGCCTCGGCGCCGGTCTCTCCGTCACCGAACTCTTCGGCACGGTCCAGAAGTCCGCCGCCGTCTCGGTCATCGAGTCCGGCATGGGCGGCATCCTCGGACACGTCGCGATCATCATCGGCCTCGGCACGATGCTCGGCGCGATCCTGGAGGTCTCCGGCGGGGCAGAGGTCCTCAGCGCCCGGCTGCTCAACCTCTTCGGCGAGAAGCGCGCCCCGCTCGCCATGGGACTCACCGGCCTGATCTTCGGCATCCCGGTCTTCTTCGACGTCGGCATCTTCGTCCTCGCGCCGATCGTCTACGCCGCCGCCAAGCGCTCCGGCAAGTCCGTCGTCCTGTACGCGATGCCCCTGCTGGCCGGCCTCTCGATGACCCACGCGTTCCTGCCGCCGCACCCCGGACCGGTCGCCGCCGCGGGCCTCTTCAACGTCTCCCTCGGCTGGGTCATCCTGATGGGCGCCGTCGTCGGCATCCCGTCCGTGCTCGCCGCCTGGGCGTACGCCGCCTGGATCGGCAAGCGCATCTTCGTCGAGGTGCCCCAGGACATGGTCGAGGCGGCCGAGGAGTCCAAGGCAGCCGTCGTCGCCGAACAGCGCGCCGCCGGGGTCACCCCGCACGAGAAGCCCGTCGCGCTCGGCACCGTACTCGCGATCATCGGCACCCCGCTGGTGCTGATCCTGGCCGCGACGTTCTCCTCCATCGCGCTGGACCCCTCCACCCCGCGCTCGGTCATCGAGTTCTTCGGCAACCCGTTCGTCGCGCTGACGATCGCGCTCTTCCTCGCCTACTACCTGCTGGGCATCCGGCGCGGCTGGTCCCGCAAGTCCCTCGAATCGGTCTCCACGGCCTCGCTCAAGCCGGTCGGCAACATCCTGCTGGTCGTCGGCGCGGGCGGGATCTTCGGAGCCGTGCTGAAGGGCAGCGGCATCGCCGACGCCCTCGCCGACACCTTCAACGACGTCGGCCTGCCGGTCATCCTGCTCGCCTGGCTGATCTCCGTCGTCCTGCGCGTCGCCCAGGGCTCGGCGACGGTCGCGATCGTCACCACCGCAGGCATCGTCGTCCCGCTCGTCGAGGGCCAGGACATGTCGCAGGCGCACCTCGCCCTGATCATCATGGCGATCTCCGCGGGCTCCATCTTCGCTTCGCACGTCAATGACGGCGGCTTCTGGATGGTCTCGAAGTACTTCGGCATCTCCGAGCGGGACACCCTGAAGACCTGGACGGTCCTGGAGACGGTCCTCTCGGTCGCCGGCTTCGTGGTCGCCGCGGCGCTCAGCCTGGTGATCTAGGGCCCCTCGTCCGGCTCGCCCGGACCCGGCCCGACCGCCGATGAGGCGACAGGCCGTGTCCGGGGCTCAGACCCACTTCACGCAGAGCACCGTCCTGTCGTCGTTCACCTCGAAACGCCAGTAGTCCTCGTGGTCGGTGCTGCTCTCCGAGCAGTAACCGGGCGGATACGTCGACTCGGCCCGCCACCGGCCGGTGATCTGAAGGATCACGTCGTAGCCCTGGGGCACGGTGTCCTTCCCGCAGCTCCACACCGTCATGAGCCGGGCGTCCGTCATCCGGTCTCCCTCGTGCTTGGCGACGAAGCACTCGCCCACCCGGAACTGGCGCTCCACGCAGAGCGTCGTGCTGAACTCCGGCTCCGAACCGGAGTGGGTCCAGTACGACTCGCCCGAGCCGTCCGGGCAGTCGGAGCCGCTGATCCCGCTGTCCGTGGACGTCACACGGAGATAGGCGTCGGAGGCGTCGCAGTCCACGGTCTCGGGGGTCTCGGTCGACCAGTCGCCGTACCCGTCGTCGTACGCGGTGAGGCAGTCCCCGGACGACACGGCGCTGAACGCCTCGTCCTCCTCGTCCGGGGTCGGCTCAGGGGCCGGTGCGGACCCGCCACCGGTTCCCGTGTCCGTGCTGATGCCGGTGGCCGTGGCCGTACTGCTGCCCGATCCGGTGTTCTCCGAATCCGACCCGGTGTCGGGCCTGTTGGCCAGCCAGAGGATCAGGGCCAGAACGGCCAGCGCCACGATCACGCCCACCACGGAGGAGGAGCTCTTCGACGGGGACGGCGGGGGAGGCGTGGGCGTACGCGCCGGGCGAGGCGTCCTGGGCGGTGCGCCGGCCGAGGGCGAGGACGCCTGCGCCCGCGCCTGCCGGGCCGTGTGCTGGGCGGCCCGTGCCCTGGCCGCCTGCTCCACCCGCTCCCGCTCCTTCCTCGCCGCCTTCAGGCGCTCCTGTTCCTGCTTCCGCTCCCGCTCGGCCTGCTCCCGCCGGACCCGTTCCCGCTCGGCCCGTTCCCTCTCCTTCTTCTCCGCCTTCTTCCGCCGCTCCTCCTCGGCCTTCCTCCGCTCCAGCTCCTGCTGCCACTCCTGCTCGCGCAGCCGTTCCTGGACGAGCCGGGCCTGCTCCCGCTGCGCCTGCTCCCGCTCGGCCCGTTCCCTCTCCCGCGTGTAGATCCGCGTCTCGTCGGGCGGCGGGACCACGCCCGTCCTCTGGTCGACCGTCAGGCCCTCGGGGTCCGTGCTCCCCGTGCCGCGCCCGGCTCCGCGCGCCAGGTCGCGCCCCTGGTTCTCGTACTCCGTGATCAGGTCCGTCCACCGCTGCGGAAGCCAGCGGCGGCCGTCCTGCGAGACCGGCAGCCCGGCCAGCGACTGCCGGAACCGTTCCAGCATCTCCGCGGGCACGGGCCGCTGCCGGGGGTCGGCCGCCAGGCAGGGACGGATCAGTGTCGCGAGTTCCTTCGGCAGGCCGTCGAGGTCCAGCTCGCCCCGCTGCACCCGAGCCAGCAGCGCCAGGGTGTCGCTGTCCGCGCGGTACGGAGGCCGGCCGAGCGCCAGATGGAAGAGCGTCGCCCCGAGCGAGTACACGTCCGACGCCTCCGTCGACGGCTCGCCCCGCGCCTGCTCGGGCGAGGTGAAGGCGATCGTGCCCAGGGTCAGGCTCGTGCGGGTGATGTCGTTCGCGTGCGAGATGCCGAAGTCGATCACTCGGGGCCCCGCCAGCGGCAGCAGGATGTTCTGCGGCTTGAGGTCCCGGTGGATGATGCCCTCGCGGTGCAGCGTCACGAGCGCCTCGGCCGTGCCGGCCGCCAGCCAGCGGACCGCCGAGCCGGGCAGCACCCCTGCGGTGCGGACCAGCTCCGACAGGGAAGGGGCCGCGATGTAGTCGATCGCCATCCAGGGCCGGTCCGCCCGGGGGTCAGCGTCCCTCACCCGCGCCGTGAACGTGCTGTCGATACGCTGCGCCAGCTCCACCTCACGGGTGAAACGCCGCCGGTCGATGTCGCTCACGACGCCCTCGGCCAGCAGCGTCTTGACGGCGGCCAGCTGCCCGCCGGAACTCCGCGCGAGATAGATCCGCCCCATGCCCCCGGAGGCCAGCCTCCCGAGCAGTTCGTACGTACCGAGTGTCGCCGGGTCCCCACTGCCCAACGGCTCAACTCGCGCGCCAGTCATGCCACTTCCCCCGTCCCGCAGCCATACTGTCCAGCGCGCCAAGCGTCCCACGGCGAGTCGGGGTGTGCACCACTCTCTCCTGTCACGGAACGTCCACAGCTGTCCGGGAAGTGAGCCGCCGGCCACGGGTGCGGCACGACGCGACCCCTTGTGCGATTCCGCGCTTTGCGCTTCGTTGATCGACATGGCGGAGACAAGCGGAACCACAGAGACCGGGGAGCTGGACTCCCGGCCACGTCGATCGAGCTGGCGTTACATCGGTCCCGGAATCGTCGTCGCGGCGACCGGAGTCGGGGCGGGCGACCTGGTCGCGACGCTCATCGCGGGAAGCAAGTTCGGCTACACCCTCATGTGGGCGGCCGTGATCGGCTGCCTCGTCAAGATCTCGCTCGCCGAGGCGGTGGGCCGCTGGCATCTCGCCACGGGCCGCACCCTCTTCGACGGCTGGCGCACCCTCGGCGGCTGGACCACGGGCTACTTCGCCGTGTACGTCGTCGTCTGGGGCTTCGTGTACGGCGCGACGGCGATGTCCTCCAGCGCCCTGCCCATCGTGGCGCTCTTCCCGGACGGACCGGGGCTGAAGACCTGGGCGATCATCACCGGGCTGATCGGCCTGGTCTTCGTCTGGTTCAACCAGTACGCCGTCTTCGAGAAGGTCATGACGGTCCTGATCGGCGTGATGTTCGTCGTCGTGGTCTATGTCGCGATCCGGGTGGTGCCGGACGTCGGAGCCTCCTTCGCGGGGCTGCTCCCAGTGCTCCCCGACGGCTCGCTGATCTACACCCTGGGCCTGATCGGCGGGGTCGGCGGAACCATCACCATGGCGGCGTACGGCTACTGGGTGAACGCCAAGGGATGGTCCGACTCCTCCTGGATGAAGGTGATGCGGATCGACAACCGGGTCGCCTACATCACCACCGGCGTCTTCGTCGTCGCCATGCTGATCGTGGGCGCGGAGCTGCTGCACTCCTCCAGCATCGCGCTGACCAAGGGCGACCGGGGCCTGATCGACCTCGGCGTGATCCTGGAGGAGCGCTTCGGCGCGGCCACCGCGAAGCTGTTCCTGGTGGGCTTCTTCGCGACGTCGTTCTCGTCGCTCATCGGCGTGTGGCACGGCGTGAGCCTGATGTTCGCGGACTTCGTCGAGCGGACGCGCGCCGCCCGCACCGGAGCCGCGGACGCGGACGCCGGGCGGGCGGGCAGCGGGACCGTCGGCCGGCAGGAGCGGTCCGTGCCGTTCCGCGCGTACCTGCTCTGGCTGACCTTCCCGCCGATGACGCTGCTCTGGCTGGACGAGCCGTTCGGGCTGGTCATCGGCTACGGCGTCCTGGGCGCCTTCTTCATGCCGTTCCTGGCCCTGACCCTGCTCTGGCTGCTCAACTCCTCCCGTACGCCGAGGGAGTGGCGCAACGGCTGGCTCAGCAACGGGATGCTGGGCGCGGCCGGTCTGCTGTTCGTCGTGCTGTGCGTCCAGCAGGTGCGCGACCTGCCCTGGTGACATCGGCGTACGTATCCGTGGTACGCACACAGCAGCGCCGCCGGGGGAGCGGCGGCGCTGCTGGCTCGATGGTCCGGCGGGGTTACGGCAGCCCGTGGACGTGCGGGCCGACCGCGTTCGACCAGGCGTTGCCCGCGGTGGCGTCCCAGTTCGTGGACCAGGTCATCGCGCCGCGCAGCTCCGGGTAGGTCCGGGAGGGCTTGAAGGAACCGCAGCTGGTGCCCTTGGCCAGGCAGTCCAGGGCCGCGTTCACGATGGACGGGGCGACATAGCCGCTGCCCGCGCCACGGGTGGAGGCGGGGACCCCGAGGCCGACCTGCGACGGGGCGAGACCGCCCTCCAGCTGGATGCAGGCGAGCGCGGTGAGGAAGTCCACCGAGCCCTGCGAGTAGACCTTGCCGTCGCAGCCGAGCATCGAACCGCTGTTGTAGTACTGCATGTTGACGACGGTCAGGATGTCCTTGATGTTGAGCGCCGTCTTGAAGTACTCACCGGAGGTCGACTGCATGTCGATGGTCTGCGGAGCCATCGTGATGACGAGGCCGGAGCCCGCCTTCGACGAGAGCGAGCGCAGCGCCTTCGTCATATAGGTGGAGTTGAGGCCGTTCTCCAGGTCGATGTCGACGCCGTTGAAGCCGTACTCCTGGATGAGCGCGTACACCGAGTCGGCGAACGCTGTGGCGGATGCGTCGCTGTTGACCGCGACGGAGCCCTTCTCACCGCCGACCGAGATGATGACGTTCTTGCCGGCGGCCTGCTTGGCCTTGATGTCGGCCTTGAACTGGGCGACGGTGTAGCCGTTCAGCCCCGCCGAGTCCAGGGTGAAGGTGACGGCGCCCGGCGTGGCCGTGGCGTCCGCGAAGGAGACGGCGATGATGTCGTAGTTCGCGGGGACGTCGCTGAGCTTCTGGACGGTGGCGCCGTTGTTGAAGTTCTGCCAGTAGCCCGTCACCGCGTGCTTGGGCACCGAGGTCACCGGGCCGGGGCCCGGGTCGGTGACCTTCGCCGTACGGCCGCTGACCGTGGCCGACCTGACGGACTCACCGGCGGCGTTGGTCGCGCTCACGGAGAACTGGTACGCGGTGTCGGCGGCCAGCCCGGTCACCGTGGCGGAGGTGCCCGTGGAGGTCGTCGCCTTCGCGCCGTCCCGGTAGACGGTGTAGCCGGTGGCGCCGGAGACCGCGTTCCAGGTCAGGGCGACCGAGGAGGACGTCGTCGTGCCGACGGCCAGCCCGGCGGGGGCCCCGGGGACCGACGGCTCGGGGTCCGTGCCGCCTCCGCCGTCCGGGCCGGTCACCTGGACGTCGTCCGCGTAGTAGGCCGCCTGGCCGTACCAGCCGTGGGTGTAGACGGTCACGGAGGTGGTGGAGGGGCCGGTGGTGAAGGTGGTCTTCAACTGGGTCCAGGCGCTGGAGCCGGGCGACCAGGTGGAGACGTCCGTCGTGCCCGTCCCGCTCGCCCCGATGTAGGCGTAACCACCCTGCACCCAGGAGCTCAGCTGGTAGGTGGAGGAGGGCTTCACGGCCACGGTCTGCGTGCACTTGGCGTTGTCCTGCCCGGCCGGGGTGGCCTTGAGCGCGGAGGTGCCGCCGTGCACGGGGGAGGAGACGGTGGCCCCGCTGCCCCCGGAACAGGTCCAGTTGGCGAGCCCGGACTCGAAGCCGGCGTTCTTGGCCACGTTGACGTCGGCGGCCTGCGCGGTGGTGACGAGTCCGGTGACGCCCAGCGTCCCGGCCGCGACGACGGCGACGGCCCCGCCGAGGAGAGGCCGGACCCGGCGCCTTCTGTGCCTGCTGCTGCCTGCGGAGCGTTCCACTTGCTGCCTCCGGTGGGGGAGTTGGGGGTGCTGGCGGGAACGGTGGCCACCGTTGGCCGATAAACTGGTCCAGACCAATCAAGATGTCAAGACCTCTGGCGGTCCGGATGGGGGAGGCGGGCAGGTGGACGCCCTGAGGGAGGGCGCGTTCACCCTCGGGTGGAGCCCCCGCTCTTCGCCGGGGCACCCGCACGGGTGACTCGTTGGAGACGTCCCGCACCGTCACGGAGTGAATATCGCGAAGGCGTCACGGAAAGCGGCAACGCCCCTTCTGACGTGGGCGGATGAATTCCACCGCTTTTCAAACCCGGACAGCGGGGGTAACCCTCCGCAGTGGTACAGGAGTTAACGACTCTGCTTTTCGTCCGATTTCGTACGGGCGCGTTGCGAACGCCCGTGCCGGATGTCTGCGGACTGGACTCCGATATCTGTTCTCTGCCTGGTATGACGTGGTTAAAGTGCTGGGGAAGAAGCACGGAGCAGGAGCGATTGCGGCCGGAGTCCTCACGGACGACGGCCGGAGCCGAACGGGGAAGAGCGTGCCGACCGCAATAGCAGTGACCAGTGCTGACCTGGTGCTACCGCCGACCGATCAGCAGACACCGACCGCGGCTCTGCTGCAGGCTCCCGAGGAGCAGACCCTCGAACTCGCCATCGGTGACATGCACCTGCTCCTGGAGCAGCACGGCTATGTGATCGCGGTGTACCCGGCGGGCATCAGCCGCGCCCATGAACGCAGGCTGCACGCCATCCGGTCCGTCCTGGAGAGCGACCGCATCGCCCTGCTCAAGGTGGATCTGCCCCCGCTCGGCGTGGCCGTGCTGGTGCGCCAGCTGCGCCAGCTCTCCATCTGCGACTTCAGCCCGGGAGTGGTGGCGGCGGCGGCCCGGCTGCTCGCCCACTACATCCACGCCGGGGCCCTGCTGAACTCGGTGGCCAGGCTCGACCGGGTGCCCGTCAGCCTCAAGACCCATGCCAAGTCCTGGGTCCCCGGATCGCAGTTCGCCGTACTCGCCGGCCCCAACCCCCAGCTCATCAAGATCGGCCCGGGTGTCGAACCGCCCGCCGGACCGGAGTTCCCCACCCATCTGCTGGTGGCAAAGGGGCAGTTGAGCTCCGAATGGGTGCAGCAGAGCCTCGCCCCCGCCTGGAAGGTACAGGCCATTGCGGAGTGTGCGCTGCCTTCCGCCTCACCACGCTGGTGGGGCACGGGGAAGCTGGTGGAATTCGCCTCCTTCCTCCCGGACATCTCGGTGATCTACCAGCTCGTTTCCTCCGTACGGCGGGAGAACTGCCACTGGTGCGGAATGGAGCTCATCGGCGACCGCTGCGGCTTCTGTTCGTCCCCGCTGGCCACATCCGAGAACCGAATGCACTCCGCCGGTGTCCTGAACCATGGAGCGCCCGCACCACCCGGCTCCTGACGTCCCCGCTCCATCCCGCTCCCGACGTTCGCGCTCCTGACGTCCCCGTCCCCGTTCCGCTCCTCAGACACCGCGCATCTCTCTCTGTCCGCTGCCCCACGCATCCGATTCGAACGAGGTTGTCCGGCCCATGAACTCCCGCCAGCGCCGCGGCGTGATACTCCTGCTCCTGTCGGTCCTGTGCGCCTTCGGCGCCTTCGCCGGGGTGCTCTCGGTGATCAGTGACGTCAATTCGAAGGTCGGGCCCGAGGTCACGGCGTATCAGGTCAAGGGCAACGTGGCGCCCTACACCGCCCTGACCAGCGGGCAGTTCGAGAAGGTCTCGATGCCGAAGCGCTGGCTGTCCGCCAACGCCGTCACCGACATCTCCGAGGTCGACGGCAAGATCGCGGTCACCGAACTGCGCAAGGGCTCGCTGCTCCAGGCCGACATGATGGAGAAGCGCCCGGCCCTGCGGCCCGGCGAGCAGGAGATCGCCATCATGATCGACGCGGCCACGGGTGTCGCGGGCAAGATCACCGCCGGAGCGACGGTCAACGTGTACGCCACGTTCGCCGGCGAGAACGACGGGGAACCCGCCCAGTCCAAGGTCATCGTCTCCAACGCCCGGGTGCTGGACGTCGGCAAGCTGACGGCGCTGGACCCGGACAACGACAACAGGTCCAGCCAGGCCACGGAGGCCGTCCCGATCACGTTCGCGCTCAACACCCTCGACACCCAGCGCATCGCCTACGCCGAGTCGTTCGCGGAGCACGTGCGGCTGGCGCTCATCGCGTCCGGCAGCGACGGCACGATCCGTCCGGGCGACCGGACCTACACGCTCGACAAGGACAAGTGAGGATGGGATGACCACCAGGATCCTCCCGGCAGTGGGTGAGGCGGACGCGGCCAGGTCCGTCACCACACTGCTCAGTCAGCTCCCCGACGCGGAGCCCGCGGCTCCCGTCGGTGACTCCACCCAGCTCATCGACACGCTCGCCCGCCTCGCGGGCGAGTCCCTCGACGAGCTGCCCGAGGTCGTACTGGTCCACGAGCGGATCGGCCCGGTACCGGCCCTGGAGCTGATCCGGGAGGTCTCCCTGCGCTTCCCCGCCGTGGGGGTCGTACTGATCACCATGGACGCGAGCCCCGGTCTCTTCTCCGCCGCCATGGACTCCGGCGCGCGGGGGCTCGTCACCCTGCCGCTGAGTTACGAGGAACTGGCCAACAGGGTCCAGGCCGCTGCCCAGTGGTCCGTCGGGGTCAGGCGCCACCTCGGGGCCGGCGGTGATGTCTTCACGGGCCCCGGCGGCACCGTCGTGACCGTCACCGGAGCCAAAGGCGGCGTCGGCGCCACCGTCGCCGCCGTGCAGATCGCCCTGGCCGCCCAGACCTCGGGCAACACCGTGGCACTGGTCGACCTCGACCTCCAGACCGGTGACATCGCGTCGTACCTCGACGTCCAGTTCCGGCGCTCCATCGTGGACCTCGCCGCGATCTCCGACATATCGCCCCGCGTGCTGTCCGACGCCGTGTACAACCACGACACCGGGATGGCCCTTCTCCTGGCGCCCGGCGAGGGCGAGCGCGGCGAGGAGGTCAGCGACCGTTCGGCACGCCAGATCGTGAGCGCGCTGCGTTCGCGGTACGAGGTGGTGGTGATCGACTGCGGCAGCCAGATGCAGGGCGCCAACGCCGCCGCGGTCGAGATGGCGGACATCGCCCTGCTGGTCACGACGCCGGACGTGGTGGCGGTGCGCGGCGCCAAACGCATCGTGCGGATGTGGGACCGGCTGCAGATCCGCAAGGCCGAGGAGACGGTCACGGTGGTCAACCGCTTCAACCGCAGCACCGAGATCCAGCCGCCGCTCATCCAGAAGATCACCGGCACCCGGATGGCCGGCACGGCCGTCCCCGCGAACTTCAAGGAGCTGCAGGGCGCGGTCGACGCGGGGCGGATGCACGAACTCGACGCGAAGAGCGTCGTCAAGCAGGCGCTGTGGGCGCTGGCCGGTGAACTGGGGCTGGTGAAGGTACCCGCGGGCGCCGAAGGCAGTGGCAAGTTCCGGAACGACCGGGGCTCGATCGGGCGCTCACTCCGGCGCGCGAAGGCGGAGCCCGGGGCCGCGGGACGACCGAGGGGGCAGACCGAACGATGACAACCACCGGCAGAGAACGCCCGGGCATACGGGCGGGGCGGGTACGCCTCCGCCCCGGTGAGCGGGACCGCGGCCAGACCGCGGTCGAGTTCGTGGGTGTCACCCCGCTGATCATCCTGCTGCTCGTCGCCCTGTGGCAGTGCGCCCTGATCGGCTACACGTTCAGCCTGGCGGGCAACGCGGCGGACGTGGGCGCACGGGCCGGCACCGGAGCGCGCTGGCAGCAGGCCGAGGCCTGCGACCGCGCGGCCAAGGAGGACCTGCCCGACGCGTGGTCCTCGGCCGCTTCGGTGCGCTGCTCGGCCGACCGCGGGCTGTACAGGGCGGAGGTCGCCCTCAAGGTGCCCGTCCTCGTGCCCGGAGTACTCGACTTCCCCATGACGGTCACCGGCGACGCCGCCTCGGTGAAGGAGGGCTGAGCGATGGAGCGGAACCCCCGGGCGCGCCGCGAACGCGGCCAGGTCGCCATCGAGTACATGGGATTCATCCCCCTCCTGCTGATCGTCGGCCTCTGCGCGATCCAGCTGGGTGTGGCGGCGTACGCGGCCAACCAGGCGGGCACGGCCGCCAGGGCCGCAGCCCGCACGGCGAGCCACGACCGGCCGGAGAGCACCCCGGAGGACGCGGGCCGCCGAGCCATCAGCGGCTGGCTCGCCGACGAGTCCACGTTCACCCCCAGCTGGGGCGGTGACGAGGTGACCTACACCGCGAGGGTCAAGGTCCCCTCCGTCATCCCCGGGATGGAGAACGCCTTCGGCTGGGCCGAGCGCAGCTCCACGATGCCCCGCGACTGAGCGGGACCGCACGCGACGGACCCGGCACCACCGGAACGTCTTGACCGAGGAGTTACGGAAATGAGCCTGCGGGCACGCATCACCGCCCCCGAGGAGCAGACGGGCGGGCGGGAGGACGGCCACCTGGTCGCCACCTACCGGGCCAAGCTGCTCGAGGAGATCGACCTCGCGGAGATGTCCTCGCTCGCGGCGGCGGACCGGCGCGCCCGGCTGGAGCGCGTACTCGGCCACATCATCAGCCGCGAAGGACCCGTCCTCTCGACGGTCGAACGCTCCCAGCTCATCCGCCGGGTCGTCGACGAGGCTCTGGGACTCGGCATCCTGGAACCGCTCCTGGAGGACGCCTCCATCACCGAGATCATGGTCAACGGACCGGACCAGATCTTCGTCGAGCGCAGCGGCAAGGTCGAGCAGCTCCCCATGCGGTTCGGCTCGCACGAGCAGCTCATGCAGACCATCGAGCGGATCGTCTCGACCGTCAACCGCCGTGTGGACGAGGCCAATCCGATGGTCGACGCGCGCCTGCCCAGCGGCGAGCGCGTCAACGTGATCATCCCGCCGCTCTCGCTGACCGGTGCCACCCTCACCATCCGGCGTTTCCCGCGCGCCTTCACGCTCCAGGAGATGATCGGCTTCGGGTCCCTGGACGAGCAGATGCTGGTCCTGCTCTCCGGGCTGGTCCAGGCGAAGCTCAACGTCATCGTCTCCGGCGCCACCGGCACCGGGAAGACCACCCTGCTCAACGCGCTGTCCGGCCTCATCCCCGGCCATGAGCGCATCGTCACCATCGAGGACTCCGCGGAGCTGCAGCTCCAGCAGAACCATGTGATCCGGCTGGAGACGCGCCCCGCGAACGTCGAGGGCAAGGGCCAGATCACCATCCGCGACCTGGTCCGCAACTCCCTGCGTATGCGCCCCGACCGGATCGTCGTCGGTGAGGTCCGGGGCGGGGAGTCCCTCGACATGCTCCAGGCGATGTCCACCGGTCACGACGGATCGCTGGCCACGGTCCACGCCAACAGCGCCGAGGACGCCCTCATGCGCCTCCAGACCCTGGCCTCGATGTCCGAGATCAAGATCCCCTTCGAGGCGCTGCACGACCAGATCAACAGCGCGGTCGACGTCATCGTCCAGCTCACCCGCTTCGCCGACGGAGGCCGCAAGATCACCGAGATCGCCGTGCTCGACTCCCACGGCCGGGACAACTACCGCATCGTCACCGTCGCCCGCTTCAACGCGCAGCCGATGGCCGCCGACGGGCGGATCTACGGGCAGTTCCAGTATCTCCCGCTCCCGCGAAAGATCGCCGAGCGCCTCTACATGGCCAGCCAGCCCATCCCGCAGGCCTTCGGGGTCGCCGCGTCCGACGAACAGCTCGCCACCCGAGAGGCCAAGTAGGTACCGCCCCATGACCAATCTCCCTCTGCTCACCGTCGGCATCACGCTGCTGTGCTGCGTGCTGGGCGTCGTCGGCCTGCACGCGTACTCAGGCGGGAAGGCCGACCGCGAGGCCCTCGTCGACCGGCTCTCGCACACCGGACAGATCTCCGTGGAGGGCCGGCAGCGCCGGTTCCGGGGGATCGACCGCCGGCTGCGGTCCACGGGCCTCGGCCGGAGGATCGAGCTGAAGCTCGCGGCCACCGGACTGGAGATCACCCCGGGCGAGTTCTTCGTCTACGCCCTCGTGGCCATGGCCGGGCTGTGGATCGTCGCCTCGTCGCTGCTGGCCAACTTCTTCGGACCGGTCGCCGCGCTGATCGGACTCTGGGGCACGAACGCCTTCCTGGAGTGGCAGCGCACCAAGCGCACCGACCGCTTCATCAACCAGCTCCCCGAGCTCTCCCGCATCCTCGCCAACGCCACCCAGGCGGGCCTCGCCCTGCGCACCGCGATCGGCATGGCGGCGGAGGAGCTGGAGAACCCGGCGGGCGAGGAACTGGCCCGGGTCGCCCGCAGGCTCTCCGTGGGGGAGTCCCTCGACGACGCGCTGAGCGAGCTGACGGAGCGGCTGCCCTCGCGTGAGCTCGTCGTACTCGTGACGACCCTGGTCCTGTCCAACCGGGCGGGCGGTACGGTCGTCAGCTCCCTGCGCAACCTCACCGAGACGCTGGAGGAACGCAAGGAGACCCGGCGCGAGGTCAAGACCCAGCTCTCGCAGGTCACCGTGACCGCCTACGCCGTACCGGGCTTCGGTATCGGCGCGATGCTCCTGATGAACGCCGTCATGCCGGGCGCACTCGACCGCATGACCGGCGCCCTCATCGGCCAGGCAGCGGTGATCGTCTCCATAGTGCTGTACGCGATCGGGTTCATCGTGATCCGTCGCCTGTCCCGTATCGACGTCTGAGAGGAGGGCCGTCATGGATCTGCTGCTCGCACTCGTCGTGGGCCTCGCGGTGTACGGAGCCATCGCCGGCATCCGGATGTACCGGGCCGACGCCAAACTCCCCGGCGACCTCGCCATCGCGCTGGAGATCGGTTCCAGCCGTACCAACGCGGTCGGCTCCGTCATCGACCGGATGGGCATGCGCTGGGCGCCGATGGTGCTCCGGATCATGGGCCCCAAGGCCGTCAACAAGAAGCGCCGCCAGATCGACATGGCGGGAAACCCCGGTGGTCTCACGCTCGACCGCTACGCCGCCCGTCGCGCCGTCTACGGCGCCCTCGGGTTCTTCGGGGCCTTCACCACCATCATCAGGGGGCAGCTCTTCGTCTCCCTGCTCCTGATCGCCTTCGGACTGTTCTGGGTCGAGGTGGGCATCTGGTCCGCGATCCGCGTCCGCAAGGACCACATCGAACGGACCCTGCCCGACTTCCTCGACGTGCTCGCGGTCGTCGTCTCGGCGGGCCTCGGCTTCCGCCAGGCCCTGGAGCGCGTCGCGGAGAAGTACGAAGGCCCCTGGGCGGACGAACTACGCATCACCCTGCGCCAGATGGACATGGGCGTCAGCCGCCGGCAGGCCTTCGAGGAGCTGCGGAAACGCAACGACTCGGAACAGGTCGCGATGTTCGTGACGACCCTTCAGCAGGGCGAGGAGCTGGGTGCGCCGATCGTCGACACCCTGATCCAGATCGCCAACGACATGCGGCGCACCGACGCCCAGAACGCCCGGCGCAAGGCGGCCAAGGCGGTACCGAAGGCGACCTTCGCGGTCACCTCGTTCCTGCTGCCCGGCACGCTCGTTCTGCTGACTGTGGGCTTCGTCTACGGGGCGAATGTCGACTTCAGCTTCATCTCGGGCTGATGTCCTGCGGCAGAGTCAGGAGTTGGGGAGTATGGGCATGACAAAAGAGGGGAGGTGAGGGCCGGATGTCCTACCCACTGGGCAGCGGGCACCAGGGGCTGACCGGCGAGGTGCGCCAGGCCATGGCCGACCCCGGCGCCCGCCCGGCCCTCGCACTCCAGGTGAACGCGCTCCAGGCGATGTGCCGCCAGGTGTTCGGGTTCCGCCTCGCCATGATCGCCATCGCCACCCCGTTCGCCGTGGACCGCACGGCACCCGGTCTTGCGACCTGGCTGATCGGCTCGGCCGTCCTGGTCACCTTCATGGGTTCCTACGTCCTCTTCCGGGACTGGGAACGCTTCGGCCCGCTCTTCCTGCGCCACCCCTGGATCCTCGGCATCGACGCGCTCTTCGGCGCGTTGCTCCTCGTCACGGCGACGCCCGAGTCCACGCTCGCCTACGTCACGGTCTGCACCCCGCTGCTGGCCGGACTCGTCTACGGCTGGCGCGGGGCGGCAGCCTTCGCCGTACTCCAGGCGCTGATCGTCTCCGGCGTGTACGCCACCAATGTCCAGCTGGAGGCGAGCGACGGCACCCAGCTCCTCCTCCCCGGCTTCTGTGTGATCGCCGGAGCGGTGGGCGTCACCCTGCGCAATCTGCTCCTCCGCTTCGGAAGCGCCAGCCAGGCGCTCACCGAGACCCGGGCGCGGCTCGCGGTGAACGAGGCGGTCGAGAGCGAGCGCACCCGGCTAGCCAGGGAGATGCACGACTCGGTCGCGAAGACCCTGCACGGACTGGCCCTGGCCGCCGACGGCCTGGCCGCGTCCTCGGACCGGATGGACCCGCTCACCGTCAAGCACCAGGCGGAGCTCGTCGCCCGGTCCGCGCGCCGCGCCGCCGCCGAGTCCCGCGAACTGCTCTCGGACCTGCGCAGGGACTCCGGGCTGGACGAGGGCGTCGACGTACTCAGCGAACTCAGGGCACGGGCGGACGACTTCACCCGGCGCCACGGACTGACCGCCACCTTCCGCCGGCTCAGCGACATCCCGGTGCCGCCGGTGCCGCCCCCGGTGGCCCGGCAGCTCCTCACCGTCGCCTCCGAGGCGATGGAGAACGCCCACCGCCACGCCCGTCCCACCTATCTCGTCGTCCTCGCGGGGGTGAAGGGCGACGTCCTGCGCGTCACCGTCTACGACGACGGGCAGGGTCTGCCCGCGGGCACGACGCTCGACGATCTCAAGCGGGCCGGCCACTTCGGACTCGTCGGGATGGTCGAGAGGGCGGCGTCGATCGGCGCCCGTATCCGCATCGGCAGAGGCAAGGCGGCGAAGGGGACCGAGGTACGGATGGAACTCCCCCTGGCCGCGCTCTCCGCCCCGGCGGAACCACCGGCACTCCCCGACGCGTACGGCCTCCCCACGGCGGCCCCGCACTGAGGCACCACCACCGTCCCCGCAGAACCCGACAGGACCCCGGTCCGGCTCCGTCCGCGGAGCCGTCCGCAGCCCGGGACCGAGAGCCGGACCCGGCCCCGGAGTCAGAAACAGACAGACAGCCCCAGACCCAGACGCAGACCCTGACCCAGACCCAGAGAACCTGAGAGGAGGTCGCAGAATGCCGGACGACGTCTCCCGCACGTCGGGCCAGAACTGGGCGGCGCAGCACCATGCCTCCCAGCACACGTCCGCACATGCGAACCCGCTTCCCTCCGAGCTCAGCTCCCCCGCGTTCCCGGCTCCCCCGAGGCCCGCGGCATCCGAGCCGATGCCCGCCTTCCCAGCCTCCCGGGACATGCCTGCCCCCGGCCCGCTCCGCGTGGTCGTCGCCGACGACAACCCGGTGGTCCGCGCCGGACTGGGCGTCCTGCTGTCCGGCCGCGAGGACATCGAGGTCGTCGCCGAGGCGGCGGACGGCCGCCAGGCGTACGAGATGGCCGTGCGGCACCGCCCGGACGTCGTCCTGCTCGACGTCCGCATGCCGGGCGTGGACGGCATCTCCGCGCTGCCGCACCTCGTGCAGGTGGCGCCGGTGATGATGCTGACGTACAGCCGCGAGAGCGAGATCGTGCACGAGGCGCTGCGCCTGGGGGCCGGAGGCTACCTGGTGCACGGCGAGTTCACGGCGGACCAGCTGGTGCAGGCGGTACGTGACACCAAGAGCGGCCGGGCCCACTTCACCGCCACGGCGGCGAACGCCCTCCTGGCCCACATGCGCCAGGGCACCGCACCACAGGGCGGCCCGCTCCCGGACGGCCTGGGTTCAGCCCTGGCGCCGGCCCCGGCGCCGCTGCCCCCGTACGGTGCGCCTGCACATGGACCGGCGCACCAAGGGCCCCCACCTGCGACGCGACCAGACCGTCCGGCGCAGGGTCTTTCGCAACTGCAACCGGTTGTGGCACAGTCATCGAAGGCGGGCGACCCGGCAGGTGCGCCCAACTCGGCCCAGCACGGCCTGAGTTCCCGGGAGGTGGAGGTCATGGAGCTGATCGCGTCCGGCATGAGCAATCAGCAGATCGCCGCCACCTGCTTCATCAGCGAGAAGACGGTCAAGAACCACATCAACCGCATCTTCACCAAGCTCCACAGCGGAAGCCGCAGCGAGGCCATCGCCCGATGGCTGGGCACGGCACCGGGCGGCAGGCCCGGCCTGGGGGGCAGGTAGCCATGACCGCACGGGGGAAGCGCCGCACGACGTCCGGGGCCCGCGAGGCAGCCCGGGCCCAGAACCGGGGACGCAGGGCCCAACTCACGCATTGGGCCCGGCTTTGGGCCCTGGGACCCTCTCTCGGGAAGGGTGTTCCGCCGTACGTTTCTCATGTCGCAAACGGCACCGGCCAGGAGGAAGCCGGTAACGGAGGCGACAACCGAGAAACGTGTGAGTCGGCCGGCTGTCGGTCGGCCGGACCTGGAGGGGAACACCATGTCGAACATCACCCTGAAGACCGCCGTCCGCGTCAACGGCTGGACGAACACCGCGATCAGCGCCATCCAGAAGCGCTACGAGGCGAAGGACCGGGGCCAGACGGCGTTCGAGTACCTGGGCATCATCCTGGTGGTCGTGGCGATCATCGGCGGCATGGTGGCCTCGGGCATCGGCTCGGCGATCACGACCCGCATTACGGGTCTGGTGAGCTCCATCACTGCGGGCAAGTGACCAAGACCCGGTGCAGCGATCGAGGGCAGGCCTTCCCCATCTACATCGTGATGGTGGCGGGTCTGCTCTTTCTCGCGTTCGCGTTCTTTGCGGTCGGTAAGGCTTCGGCCACGCGTAATGGTGCTCAGGGGGCCGCTGACGCAGCGGCCCTCGCTGCTGCCCAGCAGGCCCGCGACGAGATAGGGCCGGCGTTCCTCGGATCGCTTCTGCTGCCCGGCGGGCTCAACGACTTCTTCGGGAACCACTACATCAGCGGTGAGCCGTGCAATCAGGCGCAGCGTTTCGCCGCGAGCAATCGCGCGGATGTGGTTGGGGGCTGCAGGTGGGCCTCCGGTTTCCAGCGTGACGAGGTCACCGTCAAGGTCGAGACCCGCAACACGGTGGGCGACACGGTGATACCCGGTACGGAGAAGAGGCACGCCACAGCCACCGCGACGGCTGTGATCGAGTTCCGGTGCAACTGGAAGCCTGCCGAGAAGCCGGACGGGGAGGCATCGCCTCAGCCGGAGAACGAAGAGGACGAGGGCGAGAAGCCCGAGACTCCAGGCCCGTTCACCTTCCAATGTGACGGTAGGGATCGGTTCGAGATCGACCCTCTTCGTCCTGATCCCTGGGCTGAGCTGGGCGAGACGCTCTTTGCCGTGCATCTGACCGACGACTGACAGCGAACGACGAGTAAAGGAACCAGAACCCATGAGCATTCGGCGCACACCGAGGTCTCGAAGGGCAGTGGCGGTTGCCTCGATGGCAGCGGCGCTGGCCCTCACGGTCACGGGCTGCGGTGGTGACGACGGCGACCCCGAGAGCAGCGCTTCGTCCGCTTCCGCCAAGACCGACAAGTCGAACAAGGGGGCCAACCCCGATACGGCGGCCGGTGAGGAAACGGACCCGGATGCGAAGCTCGCCGAGATCAAGGGCGAGGTGGGGCTCGTACTGGTCGTTCAGGAGGTCAAGCGCGACTCCGGTGGCTTTGTCACGGTGAGCGGCGAGATCAAGAACACAGGTGACCAGCCCCGAAGCTTGAATGGCATGGAGGGCACGGAGAGCAACGTCGTGGCGCAGAACCCCAACTCTGTCGCGGGAGCCACCCTTGTCGACAAGGTGGGCAAGAAGCGCTACTACGTGCTGCGGGACACGGATAACCGGTGCCTGTGCACAACAGCCATGACCAATGTCGCGGCAGGGGGTTCCGCACCTGTCTTCATGCAGTTCCCGGCTCCGCCCAGCACGACGACGGAGGTTGACTTCACTCTTCCGTCGTTCTCCACCACTTCGCTGAAGATCTCCGGGTGATGAACGAGATGACCCACCTTCGCAGGCGAATGGGACCAGCCAGGTCGACCGGCGTGGCGGTGGCCACGACGTTGTTCACGGTGAGCGTGACGTTCATGGGCGCCGTGTCCGCGCAGGCGGACGACGGCCCCAGCGTCCCTCCGGGGACCGAGGCGTCGGCCGAACCCCCCGTCAAGACGGACGGCAACGATCCGGACCTCAAGATGCCCGAGGGCGGCACCCTCGCTCCGGGAAAGGTCCTCGACATCATCCAGGTGGTCGAGGATCTCGGTGGCGAGGAGCGTCGCGAGGACAGCAACGCGGACATCAAGTTCGCGCTCCAGGCCGAAGTCCTCTTCGGCAAGGACAGCGCGAAGCTGAGTTCCGAGGCCAACTCCCGCATCGTCGCCATCGCCGCCGAGATCGAGAAGCAGAACGCGACCAAGGTCCGCGTCTTCGGCTTCACCGACAACCTCGGTTCGTCGGCGCACGGCGACGTGCTGTCCAAGCAGCGCGCCGAAGCCGTCAACAGCGTGCTCTCCAAGGAGCTCGACCCGTCGATCACCTTCGAGATCCGTGGCTACGGCGAGCAGTACCCCATCGCCGATAACACCACGGAGGAAGGCCGCAAGAAGAACCGTCGCGTGGAGGTCTCCTTCCCGCGTGGCGAGGGCTCCTGATCCGGACCGGCCGTCCGGGAGCGCGGGTCCCTGAAGGGCCCGCGCGGTCCCGGTGAGAACCGCGCGGCAGCGGCACCTGCGCCGCTGCCGTGCGGTTCGTGCGTATGAGGACGACTTTCTTCCGGCCGCCGGAGACCGGACGATGGTGACCCGGCCCGGAGTTCCGGGCCCTTCGCGGCGGGGGCGTGGTGTGGAGCCGTTGACTCGGGAAGATCCGCGGCAGGTCGGTCCCTTTCTCCTGCTCATGCGCCTCGGGGAGGGCGGGATGGGTCGGGTATATCTGGGACGCTCACCGACCGGCCGCATGGTGGCGGTGAAGCTGGTGCACGCGGGGCTGGTGGGCACCCCCGGTTTCCGGGAGCGGTTCGCCCGGGAGGTGCGCATATCCAGGACGGTGACGGGCGCCGGCACGGTGCCGGTCGTGGCCGCTGATCCAGAGGCGGCGGTTCCCTGGCTGGCGTCGGCCTATGTGGCCGGCCCGTCGCTCGCGGAAGCCGTGCACCAGTACGGCCCGTTCGCCACCCCCGCCCTCTGGCGCATGCTGTCGGGACTCGGCCAAGCGTTGGAGGCTGTGCACACCAGCGGACTCGTACACCGGGACCTCAAGCCCTCCAACGTCCTGCTGTCCCTGGACCGGCCGCTGCTGATCGATTTCGGGATCGCCCGTGCGGCCGACGAGGCCGGGCTCACCGGCACCGGACTCGTCGTCGGTTCGCCCGGATACATGTCACCTGAGCAGGCCGAGGGGCGGGAGGTCTCCCCAGCCGGCGACGTCTTCTCACTGGGAGCCGTGCTGGCGTTCGCGGCGACCGGGCGCAGCCCGTTCGGCGGGGGATCGAGTCCGGAGCTGCTGTACCGGATCGTGCATCACGCCCCGGACCTCAGCGGCGTCGACGAGGCGCTCGCCGGTGTCGTACGGGAGTGTCTGGCCAAAGCCCCGGGGCAACGGCCGTCACCGTCGGCGCTGCGGGAACGCGCGGACGCCGCGATTCAGGACGCCGGTACGGACTGGCTGCCCGCCCCGGTGGCCTCCGCGATCGCCAGGAGAGCCGAGCAACTGCTCAACATGGAGGGTGAGAGAACCGAGGTGACCGGGGCGGGCGACCGGCTGCCGCCCAGGGCCCGCCCCACCGCCGTCGTCACCGAGGTGGTGTCCGAGCCGTCACCAGGGCAGCATGCCGCGCCGACCCAGGCGGCGGGACGGTACGGCGCCGTAGCCCCGCCGCGCCCGCCCTTACCGCCGCCGGCCGGCCACCGGACACCGGGGCTCCATGAGCCGACCGTTCTCCGGACGGACGGAGCCGGTGCGAGCGGTCGGCGCGGCTCCGCCGCCAAGGCCGCGGTCTTCCTCGGCCTGACCGTCGCCGCGGTGGCCACCGGGGTGATCATCGCCCTCAACACCGCCGACCTCTCCGTACCTTCGGGATCGGGCGGCGACACGTCTGCTTCCCAGCCGGCGGTTCCGGCGACGGCGAGCCCGGCCGAGGGCGGGACAAAACGTACGGCTCCGGCCACCGAAACTCCGGCCGAACAGCCGACGAAGGAGGTCTCGCCCGTCGCGGGCGAGTGGCGCGGCACCTACCGCTGCGGCCAGGGGGAGACAGGTCTCACCCTGACGATCACCGATACCGACGGCGCCCTGACTGCCACCTTCGGTTTCTATCCGATCGCCTCCAACCCCGATGTCCCGAGAGGGTCCTTCGCCATGCGCGGGACGCGCGTCGGGACGCACATGGACCTCTACGGCGACCACTGGATCACGCAACCGGAGGACTACCTGATGGTCGGTCTCTCGGCAGAGGTCGCCGACGGAACCCCGAAGGCACTGGTCGGCCCCGTGACCGACACGGACGGAGCGCCGAGCGACAGCTGCACCACGTTCTCCGTGGAAAGGCGGTGAGGGAGCTCATTTTGGGCCCGTGGGCCCAGGCGCCGTGTCCGGTCGGCATCGTACGGTTGTTCACCAATTTGGTTCGTGATGCGGTGAGTTGAGGTCGGACATGTCCACGGTGGGGTCCACTCCCGATTTCGGCGGCGCCTGGCGCCCGCCCGTTGCCGAGCGCCAGGACATGCCTCAGCTGCTGAGGGTGTCCCGTGTCCTCGTCCACATCCTGTTCGCCATCACCGTGTTCGGCGGTGTGGGGCTGCTCCTGACAGCCGCGAGCATCGACGCCGTGGACGGCGCTCTGCTGGCACTCACCCTGTACGGCGCCGCGCCCGGTATCGCCGGGTGGATCCTCGCGCGCAGGGCGTGGACCGGCGGGGTGTGGGTCTGGCGCGGACTCGTCGGCGTACAGATATGGCTGCTCCTCGGCGGGGTGTCCAGCCTGCGCGACGGTTCTCTGCGCGGGCTGACCCAGATGTTCCTGCCCCTGGTGATCCTGGTCCTCCTGAGCCGGGCGGAGAGCCGGCAGTGGTTCCGGCTGGACGAACAGCACCGGCGGGTTCACGAACAGCCGCGGTTCTCGCTCTCGCGGATGATCACGTGGCGCAGGGACCGGGGCCAGTCGGCGATGGAGTACCTCGGGCTGATCACCGTCGTGGCGGCGATCATCCTCGCGCTGGCACTGGGCGGTGTGGGCGGGCAGATAACCAACGGCTTGCAGGCCGCCATCTGCTCGCTCACAGGCAGCTCCTGCCCCGCGCCGGGTACGGGATCGCAGACGGTGGAGGCCGGCGACGGCACGACCGACGGCGGTACGGACACGGGCGGTACGGACACCGGCGGCACCGACGCGGGCGGTACGGACACCGGCGGTACGGATGCCGGTGGCACCGACGCGGGCGGTACGGACGGCACCACGGGCGGCACGGGCGGCGACTCAGGCGGTACGGACAGCAGCACGGGCGGAACCACCGGCAGCACCGGCGGGGATGCGGGCGGTACGGACGGCACAGGCGGCACCACCGGCGGCACCGAGACCCAGCCCATCGGCACCGGACCCATCGAGACCGAGGACGACAAGACCGAGGCCGCCGAGGACGAGCCCGGCTGGGAGGACGACGAGGACGCGTCGGGCGAGGGCGACAAGGACGACGACGAGGGCTGCTTCTCCGGGTTCGGGGCCTTCTTCTCCTGCGCCGGGGACAAGGTCAAGCAGGTCGGCCAGGGCCTCTTCGTCGACGGCATCTGGGGCGACCTCACCGGGATCTGGGACACGGTCACGGACCTCCCCGGCACCTGGGACGGACTCAAGGACTACGGCGGCTCGCTCGGCGACGCGTGGTCCGAGGGCACCAAGGACGCCGGTGACAAGTGGCGTAAGGGCGACTACTGGGATGCCCTGACCGACTGGGGCGGCTCCTCGGTCGACACCGGACTGACCGTGCTCGACGACATGTTCATCGGCGACGAGGTCAAGGACCAGTGGAACAACGGCCAGAAGACCCGGGCCGGCACCACCGTCGTATGGAACATCGGCTCGCTCTTCATCCCCGGTTACGGCGAGGCCAAGATCGCCCAGAAGCTGGGCAAGCTCGGGAAACTCGGCAAGCTGGGCAAGCTCGGAGAGGCGGCCCAGAAGGCCGGCAAGGCCGCCGAGCGGGCGCGCAAGGCTGCGGGCAAAGGCGATGTCGACGGCGCGAAGAAGGCCGCGGACGAGGCCCAGGAGCACGCCGACGACGCGGCCGACAGGCTGGCGGAGAAGGGCTGCCTGATCAGCTCGGGGCCGCTCGACGGCGGTCTGCCGGGGCCTTCGTACGCCGGAGGCGTGAACGCGGCGGCGGGCGCCCCTGTCGTGTACCGCGCCAACGGCGTCCCCGCGCTCTTCGGCGCGGAGACGGAGTGCGACGGTGTCAGCCAGGAGGAGATCGACGCCGCCGAGCAGGCCCAGAAGGACGCCGACGCGGGCAAGGCGGCGGCGAAGGAGGCCAGCCGCAAGAAGGTCGCCAAGTGGGCGAAGCCCTCCTGGTACAACGACCTCAAGAACCCCCGCAAGGGTTCGAAGGACCTGGGCGACGGCACGTGGAAGGCCAAGAAGTCCGTCGCGTACTGGCCCAGCATGGAGCGCTGGATGCGCTACCAGGAACAGGTCTCCGGCGTGAAGCGGGGCAAGGAGTACGCCGTCAAGGACCCCGAGACCGGCCGTGACGTCGACTTCGACGGGTGGGACTCCGCCTCGCAGACGTACAAGGAGGCTAAGTTCGGATATGGAAAGAAGGTCCGGCCCGACGGAACTCTGGAACCGGCGCAGGCGGCGAAGTTCGTGGAGCAGGCACAACGCCAGGTGCGCGCCGCCGGGGGCAAGCCCGTCGAGTGGAACTTCTCCAATCCGAAGGTCGCCGAGGCGGCGCAGAAGGCGTTCGACGACGCCGACGTGGATGTGATCGTGAAGCACACTGCTGTAGAGAAGTAGCGGCAGCGGACGCACGAGGGCGGAGAGGCGCGAATGTCCGGCGAAGTGGTAGTGAAGGTGTCCTGGGGCCCCCGGCCCGAGTCGTCCGAGGAGCTGGCGGTGCGCTGGCTGGAGGCGCTCCGCCGGCTGACGGAGCTGTCGGCGCCCGCGCCGGTCGACTGGCGCTGGGACGCGGAGGACGGGAAGGGCGGCCCCGTCCCGTCCTCCGCGGGGGACGTCGCCGCCGTCGTCGAGGCCGGAGGCCCGGAGGAGGACGCCGACATCCTCGGCAGACAGGCCGCCGTCGTCGGGACGTGGCCGGACGGCTCCTACGCCTATCTGCGGGCCAAGGGGGGCGGCAGTGACGCGTACACGCCGTTCACGGCGACTCTCCAGCTGTTCCCGGCGTCCGGCGCGGCCGCCGGGAGCGAGCATCCGCTGGCCGGCCGGCTGCCCGACGCGCTCGTCGCCCTGGCCGAATCCTGGGGGGCCGACACCGGCCTCGCCTACGACCGTCCGCTGTTCAACGCGATCAGGTCGGCCTTCGGTCTCCGTAACTCGCAGCCCCGCTGCGGCTGGGCGACGTATCTCTCCGCCAACCGCGCCGCCCTCGTGCCCGAGGACCTGCCCGGCGCGCGGCACACCACCAAGGGCGGCGGGCTGGTGCTGGACTCCGGGCGCACCACGGAAGCGGTGGAGGCCGCCCAGCGGGCGCTGGCGGGCGCGGGCGCACTGGAGCCCCTGACCGCCTCGGCGCCCCGGCCCGCCTGGTGAGCGAGGCGCTGGAGCTCAGGTCCAGGGTGCGCGGTGACATCGCCGCGATCGAGGCGCTGCGGACAGGTCCGTACGCGCCGCCCTGGACCGGCTGCGCCGACCCCGGACGCTCGGCCTCCGGCGAGGACTTCGCGATCGTCGCCCTGCGGGTCAGCGAGGACTTCTACGGAGCCGATGGAAACGGCGAGGACGACGCCGAGCGGATGGACGCGGCGCACGAGGCGTTCGAGACCGAGCGCTGGGGCGTGGTCCTCGCCCTCGACGAGCGCTGGGGGCCGCACCGAGAGCTCTCCGCCATGGCGTACGAGGAGTCCGAGGTGGCGGCCGGCGCCGTGCCGCCGTTCTTCGGGGCGCTCGTCGAGCTCGGCTACTCCGGCGACGTACAGACCTGGGACGTGAGCGGGCGCAGGGTCGGGGTCGGCGTCGGGCAGATGGACCAGGAGGAGCCGGTCGTACTCTTCGCCGTAGCCCTGGACCCGGAGTACGCCACCGACTGACGCGTACGTCACCGGCTGACGCGTGCGCCACCGCCGCACCTGCCTAGCCCGGCCATCAACTTAAGGGACTCAACTCACCTGACCTGGCCCCGGGGTGACAGGGTGACAGGACAGGGGGCCGGCAGAAGTGCCCGCCGGTGCTGTCGAGAGCCGAGGAGTACGTCGTGCTGAACGTCGTCGTCAATGGTGCCTGGGGCGCCCGCGAAGAGGACCCGAAGGCCATCGCCGCACGGTGGTACGCCACCCTGGCGCGTCTGGCGGACATTGACGCGGGCACGTTCCACGGGTGGCACGAGGCGGGGGACGGTGTCCCGGCCGATCCCCTGCTGACGCCCTCCGTCCCGGCGCTGGCCGACTACCTCGTACGGGAGAACCCAGGACCGGATCTCGGCGTGGTGGGTTACGGCGGGCAGCTGTGGGCGCACAACGAGGGTGCGGCGAAGGCGACCTCGAACGTCCGAGCGGGCGGTCTCTCCCCGTACATCACCCGTTCCGCCTCGGTCATCTTTCGCTCGCACACGGTGGACGAGGACGCGGACGTCATACGGCGCACCCCCGAGATCCTGGCGGTCATCGGCGAGGAGTGGGACATCGACACCGGGCAGGTGTACGACAGGCCGCTGTACAGGACGGTCGCGGACCACTTCGGCCTGAAGAACTCGGACCCCCGATGCGGCCGGGCGGTCTGGCTCTCCGAGCGGCGGGCGGGGCTCGCCCCCGAGGGACTGCCGGGCACGTACACACCTGCCGCGCACGGCGGGCTGGTCATCGACCTGACGTACGGCGGGACGCGAACGCCATCGGTGGAGACCGTCATCGAGGTCAACACCCAGCTCCGCGCGACGGGCGCGCTGGATCCGCTCACCCCGCCCTTCGACCGTGCCACACTCTGAGCGCTATGACGGACCGCTTCGGCTCACACGGCTTCGATGTGGGCTCTTCCGCCACAGAGTCTGACCATGCCGTCGGCGTCCGACGTAAGGATGATGCGTGGACCCTGGTAATGCAGGGCCGTCGCCGCCACCACCGCGTCGATCGCGTACTTGTGCCCATGGAGACCGGCGTCGCGCAACAGGTCGATCGCGTTCCAGGTGATCGCTTCGGTCACCGGCAGCACCTGAAGTCGTGACACGTACCAGCGGAACCGGTCCATCCGGACATTGCCGTGCCAAGCCTCGATCAGCGTCAGATCGCTCACGGCGACCAGCATGTCGTTCGTGTGCGCCACCTTGATGAAAGCGGTGACCTGGGGATCGGCCGCTACCGCCTTGGAGAGGCCCTCACTGTCGAGCAGGAGAACTCCTTGGTTCAGCCGGCTGCGCGGTCGCGCCACGTCGGGTCCCCCTGGCCGTCCTGCTCGCCTTCGCCGTCGTTCTCCGACGCGGCGAGTGCTTCGGCCACGCGAAACGCCTCGACGGCGCGGTCCGTCATGGCCTGAGGGATCGGACCGGTCTCGTCGTCGCTTGCCTGCAACAACTCGTCCAACAGGTCGCGCTGTATCTGCCGCTCGACGGCGGCGCTGATGTAGGCCGAGAAGCCCCGAGCGCCGACCCGTGCCTTCACGGCCGCGATCCGGCTGGCCGGCATGGAGACACTGACCTTCTGGGCGGGGCCTTCGTCGTGCTCATGCTCCCGCGAGACATCCATGGGAGCCACAGTAGCAAAAGGGGTAGCAATAGGCGCTGCGATCGTGCTCCGGCGGGCCCGTGTACCGGTACCGTTTGCGCCTGCTCGGGGATGCCGCGACGGACTGCCGCGCTCACCCCACCATCGCCGCGAACGCGACCAGCAGCCCCAGCGAGAACAGCCCGAGCACCCCCGCGAAGACCGTCGGCATCAGTACCGGCCCCCATGCCCCCGGGCCTGCCACCGTCGCCCGCCGCTCCGGGTCCGCCGGGTCGAACGAGACCCGCACCGGCGCCCCGACCTCGAAGCCGAAGGGGCCCGGGGCGTGGTCCGTGAACTCCACCTCCCGGCCGTCCGGGGTGCGGAAGGCGAAGACGTACTCCGTGCGGTAACGGTTCTCCGCACCGGAGCCCCGGTCGATCACGCGGCGGTCCGCGCACCGGCCCTCGGCGCGCTCGCCGTGCCGGACGAGCCGCACCACACGCAGCAGCCGGAGGCCGGAGCGGACCGCGAACGCGCCGAGGAACAGGCCGAACAGCAGCAGGAAGGTGGCCGTGCCACCGGGCAGTACGTCCATGAACTCGGCTCCGAGACGGGTTACTTGACGGTGATGGAAGCGACGAACGCGTCGAGGTCCGCCGGGCTCAGCGCGCCCTTCACCGCATTGACCCGGATGGCGAACGGTACGTCCTTCGAGTCGACCCCGGCCACCACCACCCCCGTCATCCGCGTCCCCTTCACCGGCGTCGACTCCTCGCCCGTCGAGGTGAACTCGTAGTCGATCCTGCGTGCTTCGCGGGCGCTCTCCTCGCCGGCCAGCCGCACGTCCTCGGTCTCCTGGCGGGTCGCGCCGAGGCCGATCCCGGCGCCCGCCGCAGCCGCGGCCTCCCCGGCGTCACCGACACCTGTGGCGAAGTCCAGCTGGACCGAGACCATGCCGGTGCGCAGCCCCTTCTCCTCCTTCAGCGCGACCGCCGCGTTGGCCTCGCTGCGCTCGGAGGCCGGCTGCGGGGCGTACCCCTGGTCCTTCGGGTAGCCGACGGACACGCTCTTCGTGTCGAGCGTGCCCCAGCCGTCCGGGACCGTGGCCGTGTCCTCACCACCGCAGCCGCTGAGCAGCGTCAGGCCGAAGACGGCGGCTGCCGCCGCACCGAGAGCCCTGGAGTTCGTCAACGTCATCGCCTCTCGTCGAGCGTGTTCAACGTGCGCAGTAGCTGTAGGGCAGGTACGAGCGCTTGTCGCCCTGCGGAGCCCCGAGGAACTGCGCGTCCGTCAGTGTCTCCTTCTTGTGCTCGTCGGAGATCGAGAATCCGAGACTCATGCCCAGCGAGACCTCGAAGCCGAACTCCTGGGCGTCCGTCTCACCGTGGTACTGCATCGTGCTGGACAGGCCGTCCTGGAACATCAGCTGCTCGAAGGGGTCGGTCCCCTCCGGCTTCTTCTCCAGGGACTTGTCGCCGAACATGTACTCGAAGGGCGCCGTGTTGTTGCCGGAGCCGTCGAGCCAGGTCTCCGCGATGGCCCGCTTGGCCTCGGTGGCGTCGTCGGTCTCCTTGCCGAAGACGATCGAGTTCGTCTGCACCTCGATGCCGGTGTCCCCGGACGAGTCGGTGACGTTCCCCTTGCCTCCGCGCTTGTCGTCGTCCTTCTTGCCGTTGTCGCCGGAGACCTCGCCCTTGTCGGACGTGGAGGTCTTCTCCACCGTCTTCGTCATGTCGATCCGGACGATCTTCCCGGTCTTCTGGTCACGGGTGACGGTGATGGCCCCGGTGTGCGTGTCCTTGGCGCCCGCGGTGCCGCCCAGCGGCCCGGCGTTGCCGCCCACCTTGCCCTCCAGCTCCAGCTTGGCGGTGTAGGTGTACGACTCGTTGCCGTTGACGTCGTCCTTGGTGATCGTCACGTCCGGCGAGAACTTCGCCTTGCCGCCCAGCTTGGCGCCGAGCTGGTCCTCGTCGCCGGCCTTGATGGAGAGGCCGCCGTCCGCGTACACGTTGAGGCCGATGGTCGAGTAGGAGATCTTCTTGTCGCCGATCTTCTTCTCGATGTCCTCCTTCTTGTCCGCCCACTTCATGCCGGAGTACCAGTTGCCGCCGTAGGCGCCGCCGTGGGTCATCGAGGTCTCCCACATCTTCATTTCCTCGATGTCGTCCCGCATCTTCTGGGCGTCCTCCTCGCTCTTGAACACCCAGGTGTCGCCGTTGGTTATCTTGATGCCGCCGCCGATGTCGATGTCCGCCTTCCCCAGACTGCCGAGCTTGACGCCCGGCGTACTGGCGTTGACGCCCGCCGACGCGGCATCGGTGAAGGTCATGTAGACCAGCTTGTCGTTCTCGTCGACCTTGCCGTCGTCGTTCACATCGGTGTTGGCCTGGGCGACCTTCTGCTGGAAGCCGTACTCCTCGCCCCACTCGAACCAGCCGATCTTGACCTTGCCGCCCGCCGTGTCGGAGATGCTGGAGACCTGGCACAGCTTGGGTTCGTAGTCGGCGTCCGTCTTGGGCTTCGCCGTTCCGTCCCCGTCCGTCGCGCACCCCCCGGCGCCGCCCCCGGTGAGCGAGGTGATGGCGCAGCGGATGCGGTCGCCTATCCGGCCGCCGACGCCGGCCATGGCGAGCGCGGCGACGAGCGCGACGACCAGCACGATGACACCGAGGTACTCGGTGGCCGTGGCGCCGGTGTCCCGCCAGTTGTACGAGCGTGCGTACGCCGAGGGGGACGCGGAGTCCGAGCCCCGGTCCTCCATCAGCTGGTCCAGGACCAGCCCCACGGCCGAGCCCGTGACCATCGCGACCGCCGGCATCAGCACGCCCTCGGTGCCCACGACATCCCAGGTGACGACATAGCCGAAGGCGAGTCCGGCGACGGGGACGGCGAGCGCGCCGAGGGAGTAGAGGACGCGCGATGCGCGCTGGCGGTCCGGAAGCACCCGGGCCGCCGCGAGGACCGTCAGCACGGTGACGACGACGCCGGGCAGATGCAGCAGGGCCAGCCGCCAGCCGAAGACCTCGAGCCGTTCCTCGGTCGCGAGCGTCTCGACGAGGGTCCGTGTCATCAGGTACCCGGCGAGTACGTAGACGAGCGCGCCGGCGGCCCAGCTACGGCTCAGCGGAAAGAACCAGCCGTCCCCGCCGCCGCCCGCACCGGGCGGCACATGGCCCGGGATTCCGCGTCCCCAGTCTCTGCCACCGCTCACGGTTCACCCTCTCGCCCATGCCTGCCCTGTTGTCTTCAGGGTGGTGAATGTACGGAGGCGAGGCGTGCCCGACCTGGGCCCTCGGCCCCAAAGACGGGCCCAACTTGCGGCACCACAGGCCCGGTTCGAGGGCTGGGTCCGAGGTCCCCGGGGCGATAACGAGGAACCGAACGGCCTTGATCGGCAGGCACATTGGGGTCCGGGGGCCCAAGACCGCCCGGCTGTCGGGTGGTTAGCGTCGTGTGTATGACTGGTCCGGGGGATGTGCGTCGTCGGTTGCGCCGTTGGTCGCGGGGGGGTGTGCCTCGGACGGGGGTGCGGTTGCTCGGGTTGCGCAGGTCGCGCGGGGGTGAGCGTGGTCAGGGTGCGATCGAGTATCTGGGTCTTGTCCTGGTGGTGGTGGCGATCGTCGGTGCTCTGGTGGCGACGGGGATCGGTGCGGAGCTGACGGAGAAGATCAGTGCGCAGGTCTGCCGGATCGGTGGCGGTGGCGGGTGCGGTGATGGTGGTGGCGGGGACGACACGGATGTCACCGCGGATGGTCCGGCGGGTGAGGGTGATCCGGTTTCGGACGGTGGTGGTCCGAAGTCTCAGTCGCAGATTGATTATGACGCCGCGCTGAAGGAGTTGCAGGACGCGCAGAAGGCGGAGAAGGACAGCTCGGATCAGGCGATCGAGGCGGCGAAGGAGCTGGCGAAGATCCTGGCTGATGAGCTGGGGATCACGGATGCTCTGGATTGCATCACCAAGGGGGATATGGGTGCGTGCACGGAGACGTTGATCAATGTGCTGTTGAGTCTGGTGGGTGGTGCGGTCGGGAAGCTCGCGGCGAAGTACGGGGCGCCGTGGAAGTGGAAGAAGGCCGTCGAGCTGGTCAAGAAGCTGAAGAAGCATGGCGGGGATCTGTATGACGGTCTGAAGAATCTGATCAAGAACCGTAAGAAGGTCTCGGACGCGGAGAAGAAGCTCGCGGACGCGAAGAAGAAGCTCGACGCCGAGAAGAAGGACCCGCCCAAGAAGGACGACAAGCCCGACGACAAGCCGGTCACCTGCCCGGTCAAGCACAGCTTCCTTCCGGGCACTCCGGTCCTGCTCGCGGACGGCCGCCGTCTCGGGATCGAGAAGGTCGCAGTCGGCTCCCTCGTCTCCGCGACGGACCCGGGGACGGGGCTGACAGGGGCCCGTGCGGTCGAGCGGCTGATCACGACCCACGAGGACAAGCACTTCACGCGCCTGGTGTTCCGCACACCGACCGGGCCCTCGGCACTCACGGCCACCGACACCCACCCGTTCTGGTCCGTCGACAGGCGCGGCTGGGTGGACGCCGGCGAGATCCGCCCCGGAGCCGAACTCCGCACTCCGGCCGGAACCGCGCTCACGGTCGCAGCCGTCTCCCGGTACACCCAGCGGCAGACCACGTACGACCTCACCGTCGTCGGCATCCACACGTACTACGTGTTCGCGGGCGACACCCCGGTCCTGGTGCACAACAACAACTGCGGGTTCCGGCCCGGCGTCGCCGACGAGAAGTACGACAAGCACGTGCTGGGGCTCGACGACGCCGGAAAGCCCACCCGCACGGCCGACATGCCGGAGTACGACACGCCCGACGGGTTCGACAGGTACGTGGCGGATGCCGAGAACCTGATGGATCCGGCGAGTCTGCCGCCCGGTGTACGCGAGGCCGTCCGCAGTGACGGCGTCGTGATTCGATTGGATGCTCAGGGGAGGATCGGGATGAGGAACGGGAACACCATCACGACTTACTTCCGGCCGGACGATCCGGCCGCATACTTCGCGAACGAGGCAGCTCGATGACTCAAGGTGACAGATTCCGTGACGAGTTCTCGCGCTTGGTCGCCGCGTCGGGACGGTGGCGCGACACCGGTCCCGAGGCGCTCCTGGGCCGCTGGTCGACGTTCGTCGACCAGTGCGAGCAGGGGTACCGGGGGGACGCCGAGGACTACTTCAACGACCTGACGTCGAGGAACTCACTGGAGCGGGCCCTGGCCGCCGAGGAACTGCAGAAATACCCCCAACTCGGCCACCTCCGCGCGGAGGTGGAAGCACTGGACGAGAGGTTCCGCGCCCTCCTCCTCCCGGACGTCTTCCCCAGGATTCCCGAGGAGACCTGGTGGGCCCGCGGTGTGGTGCGAGCCGGGAGGAAACGCCTGGTGGACGACTTGCGGCGGGAGTACGGCGTCGAGGTCGCGGAAGTCGGCTGACCCCGCCTCCACGGCGGCCCCCGCCTCCACGGCGGCCCCCGCCTCCACGGCGGCGCCCGCCTCCACGGCGGCCCCCGCCTCCACGGCGGCGCCCGCCTCCACGGCGGCGGGCCCCGCCCGCGGCGCCGGGCCGCCCCGAACCTCTCCGGACGCCCGCGTGGTCACCGCTGACGCGCGGGCACCGCAGGATCGGCGGAGGCGGGCCGGCCTCCGCGGCGCAGATGGCCGTTGAGCAGGACATGGGCGGCGACCCCGAACACCAGCCCCCAGAACGCCGAGCCGATGCCGAACAGCGTGACGCCCGACGCCGTGGCCAGGAAGGTGATCAGGGCGGCCTCCCGGTCCTTCTCCTCCCGTACCGCGCCCGTGAGGCCACCGGACAGCGCGCCGAGGAGCGCGACCCCGGCGAGGGCGGCGACCAGCTCCTTCGGCAGGCCCGCGAAGAACGCCACCAGGGTCGAGCCGAACGCCCCCACCACCAGGTACACGGCGCCGCAGGCGACCCCGGCGACGTAGCGGCGCCGGGGATCGCGGTGGGCCTCGGGCCCCGTGCAGATCGCGGCGGTGATGGCCGCGAGGTTCACCGCGTGCGAGCCGAAGGGGGCGAGCACCGCCGAGACGAGGCCGGTGGACCCGACGAGGAGCCGGTCGTCGGGGCGGTATCCGGACGCCGACAGCACGCCGACGCCGGGGGCGTTCTGTGAGGCCAGTGTCGCCAGGGTCAGGGGGACCGCGATCCCGACCAGCGAGGCCACCGAGAAGGCGGGCATCGTGAACACCGGCTGCACCAGACCGACATGGTCGAGCCGCACATGGAGCTTCGCGCTCGCGGCACTGCACACCACCCCCGCGACCAGCGCCAGGAGCACCGCGTACCGGGGGAGCCACCGCTTGCCCGCCAGATAGGCCAGGAGCACGGATCCGGCGATGACCGGGGTGTGCTCCAGCGAGGTGAACACATCCGCGCCGAACGAGAAGAGGATGCCCGCGAGCATCGCCGAGACGACCGCGCCCGGCACGAGCCGCATCAGCCGCCCGAAGATCCCGGTCACCCCGATCAGGGCGATGACGACTCCGGACACCACGAAGGCGCCGATCACCTCCCCGTACGCGTACGAACCGATGCTGGTGACCAGCAGGGCGGCACCCGGCGTCGACCACGCGGTGATGACCGGCATACGGGTCCGCAGACTGAGGGCGATACAGGTCAGCCCGCTGCCGATCGAGATCGCCCAGATCCAGGAACCGGTCTGCCCCGCGTCCAGGTGCCCGGCCCGGGCAGCGGACAGCACGATGACCAGCGGACCGGAGTAGGACACGACGACCGCGACGACGCCGGCCAGCACGGCGGAGAGGGAGAGGTCGCGGACCAGCCGTGGCCGTGGGACGGGCGCGCCGGACGGAGGCTGCTCCGTGCGTTCCTCCGCCGTCGGAACCGATGAACCGGCCATCCGCTGTCACCCTTCTCCGCTGTCCACGCCGCCGTACGCCTCGTACGGACGCTCGAAACCCTCGCACGGCGTGCCGAGCCCGCTCCGCCGGGTCCGGCACCCGAGATGACCGGCGGCGGGGCACCTTTGGGCGCGGCCCCCGCCGGTTTGGGTCCGGGGGCCCAAGACCGTTGCCCTGTCCGGTGGTTAGCGTCGGGGTATGACTGGTCCGGGGGATGTGCGTCGTCGGTTGCGCCGTTGGTCGCGGGGGAACGTGCCCCGGACGGAGGTGCGGCTGCTCGGGTTGCGCAGGTCGCGCGGAGGGCAGCGTGGTCAGGGTGCGATCGAGTATCTGGGTCTTGTCCTGGTGGTGGTGGCGATCGTCGGTGCTCTGGTGGCGACGGGGATCGGTGCGGAGCTG
>NZ_JBSFDD010000024.1:0-130862 GCF_053593715.1 Streptomyces sp. NPDC002125
GTTTCACCGGGGCCCTCCGGGCGCTTCCCTTCGTTCTTGCGTTTCCGACTCTATCAGACTCTTTCGTGTCCGATTCCCGGTCGAAGCGGGTTACTACTTGTTTCGCTTTCCAGTTCTTCGCTTTCGCGTTTCCCTTTCCGGCGAGTCCGACTCTATCAGGCCTTTTCCTATTCCCTGACCGGGGGTCCCGCAGGCATGCGGAAGCTCGATCAGAGTTACAGTCTGGGCTTGGGAGTCGCCGCCGGTCCCGGACCAGAGGTCGCTTTGGAGCCAGGCAGGAGTACGACAGTACAGCTCCCCGTGAGACGAGGCAAATCGTTTCCGGTGTGCCCCTTGGTCCACCAACCGGTAGCTCTCGGGCGGAACCGGGACTTCATATGACTTACGCTGCTGATCAGTACGCCGCCCTCCATCAGCCGTGGCGGTGACAGACGGATCCCCGCCCCTGGGAGGCTCTCCATGACCACAGTGACGTCCCCTCTTGCCGGCCGCGCCATCGGACTCACCGCGGTGCCCGACCCCGTGTTCTCCGGAGCGATGGTGGGTCCCGGTACGGCCATCAACCCCGTGCGTGAGCCTTCCGAGGCCGTCTCGCCGGTCGACGGAATCGTCGTCTCCCTGCACCCCCACGCCTTTGTCGTCGTCGACGACCAGGGGCACGGAGTGCTGACGCACCTCGGGATCGACACGGTGCAGCTCAACGGCGAGGGCTTCGAGCTGCTCGTGAACAAGGGGGACACCGTGACCCGCGGGCAGGGCATCGTGCGCTGGGACCCGGCCGGTGTCGAAGCCGCCGGGAAGTCGGCCATCTGTCCGGTCGTGGCCCTGGAGGCCACCGCGGAGTCCCTCTCCGAGGTCCGTGAGGACGGCGACGTGAAGGTCGGCGAGACGCTGTTCGGCTGGCAGTGACAGCCTCGGCGCAGTGACCGGCCAGTAGGGCATCCACCGCGGCGGCGCAGCCGCCGCACAATCGGAGACGGGTGAAATGGAGACAACGCTGCGAGGCGTCGGCGTGAGCCACGGTGTGGCGATCGGCGAAGTTCGGCACATGGGTACGGCAGTGCTCGAACCCCCGGCCAAACAGATTCCCGCGGAGGAGGCAGAGCGCGAGCAGGGGCGCGCCCGCCAGGCCGTGGAAGCTGTTGCGGCCGACCTCATCGCGCGCGGCAACCTGGCGGGGGGCGAGGCACAGCACGTGCTGGAGGCCCAGGCCATGATGGCGCAGGACCCCGAGCTCATCGCCGATGTGGAGCGCCGCATCGCTGTCGGCAGCACCGCCGAGCGCGGTGTGTACGACGCGTTCGCCGCGTACCGGGCGCTGCTGGCCAATGCCGGGGAGTACCTGGCGGGGCGGGTCGCCGACCTGGACGACGTACGGAACCGGATCGTGGCCCGGCTCCTCGGTGTCCCGATGCCGGGTGTTCCGGACAGCGACGAGCCGTACGTGCTGATCGCGCGTGACCTGGCACCCGCCGACACGGCTCTGCTCGACCCCACCCTCGTGCTGGGTTTCGTCACCGAGGAGGGCGGGCCGACCAGCCACAGCGCGATTCTCGCGCGGGCGCTCGGTGTGCCGGCCGTGGTGGCGCTCCCCGGAGCCGGTGAGATCGCCGAGGGCACGGTCGTCGCGGTCGACGGCAGCACCGGTGAGATCTTCGTCGAGCCGAGCCCGGAGAAGCGCGCCGAGATGGAGAGCGCCTCGGCCGCCCGCAAGGCGGCGCTGTCGGCCGTGACCGGTCCCGGTGCCACGTCCGACGGTCACAAGGTGCCGCTGCTCGCCAACGTCGGCGGCCCCGGTGACGTTCCGGCGGCGCTGGAGGCCGGTGCCGAGGGTGTCGGGCTGTTCCGTACGGAGTTCCTGTTCCTCGACGACAGCAAGCGGGCTCCGTCCGAGGAGAAGCAGGTCGAGGCCTACCGTGCGGTGCTGGAGGCGTTCCCCGAGGGGCGCGTCGTGGTCCGCGTGCTGGACGCGGGCGCCGACAAGCCGCTGGACTTCCTGACTCCTGCGGACGAGCCGAACCCCGCTCTGGGTGTGCGTGGTCTGCGCAGCCTGCTGGACCACCCGGATGTGCTGCGGACCCAGCTGACGGCGCTGTCCCGGGCGGCCGAGGGGCTGCCGGTCTATCTCGAGGTCATGGCCCCGATGGTGGCGGACCGTGCCGACGCGAAGGCGTTCGCCGACGCGTGCCGTGAAGCGGGGCTCCAGGCGAAGTTCGGCGCGATGGTGGAGATCCCGTCCGCCGCGCTCCGGGCCCGGTCGATCCTGCAGGAGGTGGAGTTCCTGTCGCTGGGCACCAACGACCTGGCGCAGTACACCTTTGCCGCCGACCGTCAGGTGGGGGCGGTGTCGCGCCTCCAGGACCCGTGGCAGCCGGCGCTGCTGGATCTGGTCGCGCTGTCGGCCGATGCCGCCAGGGCGGAGGGCAAGAGCTGCGGTGTCTGTGGTGAGGCCGCTTCGGATCCGCTGCTCGCGTGTGTGCTGACCGGTCTCGGTGTCACCTCTCTGTCGATGGGTGCGGCGTCCATTCCCTATGTGCGGGCGACGCTGGCGAAGCACACGCTCGCGCAGTGCGAGCGTGCGGCCTCCGCCGCGCGCGCCGCCGACTCCGCCGACGAGGCGCGTCTCGCGGCTCAGGCGGTGCTGTCGGGCGAGTGACGGTCCGGCCGCGCGTGGGCGCGGCCGGCCGCTGACGGGTCCCCGCCGGTGACGGTGGGGGCCCGTCTGCTTTCGGTGGTGGGTCAGCGGTGCGCCTCCGGTTCGTCGGCGCCGAGGTCGAAGCCCGCGCAGTACTCGACGCCGGACTCCGGGGACACGGGTTCGCCGGTGTCGGCGTCGGTGCAGTAGGCGCTGAAGACCGCGCCCGCCGTGAGCGGGACGAGGCTGCCCCGGTCCAGGCGCCAGCCGTGCACACGGTCCGGCGCGCCCGGTGCGGTGGTGCGCAGGACGACGCCGCCCTGTGTCTCCAGTGCGACGCCGACGGCGAGCACGGTGGCGAACTCCGCTCCTTCCGAGGACGCGAGCCGTGCCGGGCCGTCGGTGTCCCGTGAGGTGTGCAGGACGGCGAGGAGCTGGTCGTCGTCCGTGGGTGTGCTGCAGACGACGTGGTGGGTGCCGGGTCCCGCGGCGTCCAGCAGCCGCCCCAGCAGGTGGGACGCCCGGTCGAAGGCCGCGCGGCCGATGTCCTGCCCGCAGTCCGCGCAGTCGCCGAGGCCTGCCAGCAGCATCGTGGCGTACTCCCAGGTCGCGCGGCGGACCGCCCGGGAGACGAGCAGCGGGATCAGCGTGTCGAGGGGCTGGCCCGCATAGGCCACGGTGGCGCCTGCCGCGGCGATCTCGGCGGTGAACCGGCTGCGGCTCGTACGGTCGTCCGGGTCGATGCCCGCTTCCACGCAGAACTCGGCGTAGTCCTCCGGGTCGAAGAGGGCCACCGTGGTGTGCGTCCCCTGGGCTGCGAGTGTCCTGAGCAGGCCTTCGACCTGCCGGAGGTAGACGGAGTGGTCGTCGAAGGTGAAGGTCCGGTAGTGGCGCATGGCCGCGAAGTCCTCGGCGTCGACCAGGAGGCCGACGGTGCTGGGCACTTCGCGGCGCAGTGCGCGCCTGATGGATGTTCCGGACCGGTGCTGGACGCGCCTGGTCTGTTTGCTGTGCGCCATGAGTCCCCCTGTGCACTGTGGATCGATGCTCACTCAGCGTAATCAGGGGGACTGACAGTGACGGTCCCGCGGGCGGCTCAGCGGCGCTCGCGGGCCAGCTGCTCGTAGAAGTGGAGCAGTTCGAGGTTGTCGATGGAGCCCGGATTGACCGCCTTGGACAGGGCTGTGCCCTGGAGGAGCCGCTTGACCGGAACCTCGATGCGCTTGCCGGTCAGGGTGTGCGGGATGCCGGGGACCTCGATGACCTCGTCCGGTACATGGCGTGGGGAGAGGTTCTCGCGGATGGTCCGCTTGATGCTGTCGCGGAGTGCGTCGTCGAGCACGGCACCGTCGGCGAGGTGCACGAACAGCGGCATCCAGTAGCCCCCGTCCGGCTCCTCCAGGCCGATGACGAGGGATTCGCGGATCTCGGGGAGCCGCTCCACCGCCTCGTAGATGTCGGCGGATCCCATCCGGACGCCCTGCCTGTTGAGGGTGGAGTCCGAGCGGCCGTGGATGATCACCGATCCCCGTTCGGTGAGGGTGATCCAGTCCCCGTGGCGCCACACGCCGGGGTACATGTCGAAGTAGCTGTCGTGGTAGCGGCTTCCGTCCGGGTCGTTCCAGAAGCGGACCGGCATGGACGGCATGGGGGCCGTGACGACGAGCTCGCCGACCTCGCCCGTGAGCGGTTCGCCCGCGGGGTCCCAGGACTGGAGATCCGTGCCGAGGCAGGGGGCCTGGAGTTCGCCGATGTGGACCGGCAGGGTGGGGACCGCGCCCGCGAAGCAGCTGCAGACGTCCGTCCCTCCGCTGACCGAGGCGATCCAGAGGTCCTCGGCGACCTCGTCGTGGAGCCAGCGGAAGCCGTCGGGCGGGAGCGGTGAGCCGGTGGTGGCGACGCACTGCACACGGCTGAGGTCGTAGTCGCGGCCCGGGTGGACGTCCGCCTTGCGGCAGGCCATCACGTAGGCGGCGGAGGTGCCGAAGAGGGTCGCGCCGGTCTGCTCGGCGACGCGCCACTGGGCGCTGACGTCCGGGTAGCCGGGGCTTCCGTCGTACAGCACGACGGTGGTGCCGGTGAGCAGACCGGAGACGAGGAAGTTCCACATCATCCAGCCGGTGGAGGTGTACCAGAAGAAGCGGTCGTCGGGGCCGAGGTCGCAGTGCAGGCCGATCTGCTTGAAGTGTTCGAGCAGGATGCCGCCCTGGGACTGGACGATCGCCTTCGGAAGCCCCGTGGTGCCGGAGGAGTACAGCACCCAGAGGGGGTGGTCGAAGGGCACCTGCTCGAAGACGGGCTCTGTGTCCGCGGCGGTGAGCGCCGACCACTCCAGGGCCCCGTCGGGCGCGTCGGTGCCGAGGAGCGGGATGTGGACGACCGCGCGCAGGGTGGGCAGTTCGCGGCGGAGTTCGGCCACGGTGTCGGTACGGTCGTGCTCCTTGCCGCCGTAGCGGTAGCCGTCGACGGTGAACAGGACGACGGGTTCGACCTGCTGGAACCGGTCCAGGACGCTGCGTGCCCCGAAGTCGGGGGCGCAGGACGTCCAGACGCCGCCGACGGCCGCGGTGGCGAGGAACGCGACGACCGCCTGCGGGATGTTGGGGAGGTATCCGCTGACGCGGTCGCCGGGCGTGACGCCGATGGCGCGGAGCTCGGCGGCCAGCGAGCCTGCCTGGCGCCGGAGTTCGGACCAGCTGATGGCGACCTGGGTGTGGGTCTCGTCGACGTACAGCAGGGCGGGGGCGTCGGCGCGGAGCGGGTCGTCGGCCGTGCGCAGGGCGTGTTCGGCGTAGTTGAGGGTGGCGCCGGGGAACCACTGGGCGCCGGGCATGGTGCGGTCGCCGATGACCGCTTCGTACGGGGTGGAGAAGCGCACGTCGAACCAGTCGGCGACGGCCTTCCAGAAGGTGTCGAGTTCATCGACGGACCAGCGGTGCAGCGCCGCGTATCCCCCCTCGGCCGGTGCTCCGTACCGCTCGGCCGCCCATCGCTGGAAGCGGGTGACGGCCGCAGCCTCGACGCGCTCGGGCTCCGGCTGCCAGAGGGGGGCTTCGTCGGCTGCTGAGGTCATGGAGGCTCCCTGGCCTTTCGGGTTCGCGGGGTGGGCGACCGGCGCGCTCACCGGCTGGGTCGTGCGCGCGAACGGCATTCACGGACGATGCCATGTGATCGTCTTGCGCACCAGGGTCCGCCCGCCATGGTTGCGTGTCCCGCTGTGTGGTGGACACACAGGTGAACGGAAGCTGAACGGAGCCCGGATACGTCCGGGTGGATGGCAGGGTGGCCCGCATGGATGGTCGTGACCTGCTGCGCTCGGTGAAAATGGTCGGTTCCGTACAGGGGATGCGCACGGTGCGCTCGGCCTGGCGGCGCCATCGCGCGGATGCGCGGGCGCTGGCTCCGCGCGGGGCCGAACGGGCGCGTGTGCCGGGGCTTCTGGTCAGTGCGGAGCCGGAGCCGGGCGGGGGTGTCGTCAGGTTCGCCCGCTCGCAGCTGCTGATCCGGGTGGCTGTCGGCGGTGCGGTGTTCTGGTCCTGGGACGGCGCCGGTCCGCTGCCGTCGTACGCCCTGCCGGAAGCGGCGCCGGAGGCGGACCCCCGGGCCCGGCTGGAGCCCGCCACGAACGGCGGCTGGCAGGTGGTGTCGGAGCGGCTGACGGTCGTCGTGTCGCGGCACGGGGCAGTGGAGCTGCGCACGCCGGGCGGCGTGGTGCTGCGCCGGGAGCTGCCGCCGCGCTGGTGGGAGCCGGTGGCGGGGGGATCGGCGCGCTGGGTGCAGCGGTCCGAGGTCCCGGCGGACGCCCGCTTCTTCGGGCTGGGCGGGCGTGCCGGGGGCCCGAGGCTGCGGGAGGGCGTGTACCGGCTGTGGAACACCGATCCGGGAGGCCGTTTCGGTCCGGAGGACGATCCTCTGTACGTGACGATGCCCGTGCAGCTGGTGGTGTCGGACGCGGGGACGCACCTGGCCTTCCACGACAACAGCTGGCCGGGCGCGGTGACCTTGCGGGAGGGTGAGGAGGGCGAGGGTTCGGGCCATGACCGCCCGGGGGCGTGCGAGGTGCGGATGGAGGGCGGCCCGCTGCGCTGCTGGGTGGTCGCGGGCACGCCGGCCCGGGTGCTCCAGGGCTGGACGGCGCTGACGGGTGCGCCCGCGTTGCCGCCGTCGTGGGCGCTGGGTCCGCAGCACGCCAGGTGGGGCTTCGGCAGCGAGCGGGAGGTGCGCAGGGTCGTGGCGGGGTACCGGGAGCGGGGGCTTCCGCTGTCGGTGCTGCATCTCGACATCGACCACCACGACGCGCATCAGGTGTTCACCGTCGACGGGGAGCGGTTCCCCGATCTGCCCGGGCTGGCGAAGGAGCTGCGTGAGGACGGCGTACGCCTGGTGTCGATCGTCGATCCCGCGGTGCGGGCTTCGGTGGGGAACGCGGTGTTCGACAGCGGCCGGGAGGTGGGGCCCGCGGGGGCGTTCGTCCGGGATCCGCAGGGGCGTCCGGTGGTCGGTGAGGTCTGGCCCGGCGAATGCGTCTATCCGGACTTCACCGATCCGCTGGTGCGGGAGTGGTGGGGCGGGCTCTACGAGGAGCGGCTCGCCCGGGGGTTCTCCGGGGTGTGGCACGACATGAACGAGCCGGTGTCCTTCTCGGCGTTCGGCGATCCGACGCTGCCGCGTTCGGCCAGGCACGCGCTGGAGGGTGCCGGCGGGGACCACCGGGAGGCGCACAACGTGTACGGCCTGGCGATGGCGCGGGCCGGTTACGAGGGTCTGCTCCGGTTGCGCCCGGACGAGCGGCCGTTCCTGTTCTCCCGTTCGGGCTGGGCGGGGATGCAGCGGTTCGGGGGCACCTGGTCCGGCGATGTGGCCACGGGGTGGCCGGGGCTCAAGGCCTCGCTGTCCCTGGTCCTCGGCCTGGGGCTCTGCGGGGTGCCGTATTCGGGGCCGGATGTCGGCGGGTTCGACGGGTCGCCGTCGCCCGAGCTGTATCTGCGCTGGTTCCAGCTGGGCGCGTACATGCCGCTGTTCCGTACCCATGCGGCGATCGACGCGGGGCGCCGCGAGCCGTGGGAGTTCGGGCCCCGGGTGCTCGCGCACGCCAGGGAGGCGCTGGAGGAGCGGGAGCGGCTGCTGCCGTACTTCGTGACGCTGGCGCACTGGGCCCGGCTGACCGGTGCGCCGTATGTGCGTCCGCTGTGGTGGGGGTCGTCCACGGACCGGGCGCTGCGGGACTGCGGGGACGCGTTCCTGCTGGGTGACGCGCTGCTCGTGGCCCCGGTGCTGGAGGAGGGCGCCGTCCGCAGGCAGGTGCGGCTGCCGCACGGGCGGTGGTACGACACGGCGACCGGCCGGGCGTACGAGGGGCCGGGGCAGGTCGTGGTGGACGCGCCGCTGTCCCGGATTCCGGTGCTGGCGCGGGCCGGTGCGGTGATCCCGGTGCGGGGTGCGGACGGCGGGCTCGAACTGGAGGTGTGGGCGCCGCGTGCGGGGCGTACCGGCGGCGGTCTTGTCGTACGGGACATGGGCGACGGGTGGGAGCGGGCGGAGGTGGAGCGGTACACCTCGCGTCTCTCGGGCGGGCGTGTGGTGGTCGAGCGGGACGGTGAGGAGAGCGCGGTGGGGTGGCCGGTCCGGGTGCGGGGGCTGGCGGATCCGGATCGGGCGTAGTGGCCCGCCCGGCCGGACTCGCCTTCCGCCCGCGCAGCCGTGGTCGCCCGCGCAGCCCGGATACCTGGCTCGGTCGTGGTCGCCCGCGCAGCCCGGGTACCTGGCTGGGCGGCGGTGGCCCGCTCAGCTGTAGTCGCCGGCGAACCAGGAGCGTACGGCCAGGGTGTGCAGGGGGAAAGCAAGTTCGTCCGGGGTGCGCAGCACCGCGTATCCGGAGGTCTCGTCCGTCGGTGCGGAGGGCGGGAGTTCGTCGGCGGGGCGGCGCGGGAGCAGTCCGAAGAGCAGCAGGTGTCCGTCCGGGGAGCTCAGCGCGTCGGCGAGGCGTACGTCGGTCTCGTCGGCCGGGATGCCGGTCTCCTCGCGGAGTTCGCGTACGACGGCGTGGCGCCAGTCCTCGGCCCGGTCGACGTAGCCGCCGGGCAGGGCGATGCCGCCCTGGTGCGGAGGGATGGTGCGGGTGATGACGACCAGTCCGGTGCCCTGCGGTCCGGTCACGGGCAGAAGGGCGACGGCGACGGGCAGCGGGTTGCTGTACGCGGTGTGGCCGCAGGCGGCGCAGGTGCGCGGCCAGGTGTCGGCGGCGTACGGGGCTCCGCAGAAGCCGCAGTGGGAGTCCTTCACGGGCGGACTGTATCCGATCACTCTTCTCCTGGGGCTCCGAAGCTGATAGACGGTGTGCCCATGACAGGAATGAACCGTGTTCTCCGCGCCGTGGCCATCGCCGCCGCCGCTCTGCTCGCCTCGACCGCCGCCGCCCCGGTGGCCTCCGCCCGGCCCGAACCGAAGGCTCCCCCGGAGTTCGTCGACCTGCGCTCCGTCGATCCGACGATCCTCACGGAGATGCGCTACACCACCGCGCACAACTTCGTGGGAGAGCCGGTGGACGGCTACCGCCAGCCCGTGTGCATCCTGACGCGGCCGGCGGCACAAGCGCTGCGCACGGCCCAGCGGAGCCTCCTGCGGAAGGGCTACTCGCTCAAGGTGTACGACTGTTACCGCCCGCAGCGCGCTGTCGACCACTTCGTGCGCTGGGCCGAGGATCTCGACGACCAGGCCATGAAGGACGAGTTCTATCCGCACGTCGACAAGACGCGTCTGTTCGAGGACGGTTACATCGCGGAGAAGTCCGGGCACAGCCGGGGCAGCACAGTTGACCTCACCCTGGTGAAGCTGCCGGCGCTGCCGACCAGGCCGTACGAGCCCGGTGAGAAGCTGGCGCCGTGCTACGCGCCCAAGGAGGCGCGCTTCCCCGACAACTCGGTGGACATGGGCACGGGCTACGACTGTTTCGACACCCTGTCGCACACGGACGACCCCCGGGTGCAGGGGGTGCAGCGCGCCAACCGGCAGTTCCTCAAGGAGACGCTGACCGGGCTTGGCTTCGTGAATCTCGCCGAGGAGTGGTGGCACTTCACCTACAAGCCCGAGCTCTTCCCCGACACCTATTTCGACTTCCCGGTGTCCAGGCGTTCCGTCGCGGGTCACTGACAGCGGCCCCGCACGGGGAACGGGCGACCGGGACCACCTCCGTGGGCTCCGGCCGCCCGTTCCCGCAGCCGGACGCGGAACTGCCGTATCAGGTTGCCGTTCCAGCCGTTACGGTGCCCGTATGCCTCAGCAGACATTCGGTTCGTACGAAGAATTCTGGCCCTACTACGTCGCGATGCACTCCAGGGCGGCCACCCGGTGGATCCATCTGACGGGCACCCTGACCGGTCTCGCCCTGACCGCCTACGGTCTGGCGCGCGGCCGGAAGCGGTACGCCCTGGCGCTGCCGCTGATCGGTTACGGGACGGCGTGGCCGGCTCACTTCCTCATCGAGAAGAACAATCCGGCGACGTTCGGCAACCCCGCGTGGTCGCTGCGCGGCGATGCGCAGATGATCCGGATGATGCTCGCGGGGCGGGATGCGGAACTCGCGGAGACCGCGCAGAAGTGGCTCGCGGAGAACGCGTGATCCAATGCTGCGCGCAGGGTTGACGGTCCGTCACCCCGGGTGAAGACTCCTGTCACGCCCGCCGCCCCCCTCACCGTACGCGCGGCCCGTACCCCGGTCGGCGGGGGTACGGGCCGCGTTCTGTCCGGGCGCGAGCGGCCGTCAGGTCGTGGCGGGTTCCCTGAGCCGGTCCGCACGCACCATGGCGTGTTCGACGACCGCGACCAGCACATCCCGTACGGACGCCCTGTCGCGGGCGTCGCAGAGCAGCACCGGCACCTCGGGGTCGAGGTCGAGGGCCGCCCGGACCGTCTCGGTGGGGAACTGTTCGGCGCCTTCGAAGAGGTTGACCGCGACGGTGAAGGGGATCGCGCGGCGCTCGAAGTAGTCGACCGCCGCGAAGCAGTCCTCCAGCCGCCTGGTGTCCGCGAGGACCACCGCTCCCAGGGAGCCCTGGGCCAGCTCGTCCCAGAGGAACCAGAAGCGGTCCTGCCCGGGCGTCCCGAACAGGTAGAGGACGAGGTCTTCGCGCAGGGTGATCCGGCCGAAGTCCATGGCCACCGTGGTGGTGTGCTTGCCCTCGACGCCCGCGACGTCGTCCACGGGGCGTCCCGCCTCGCTCAGCCTCTCCTCCGTACGCAGCGGTCTGATCTCGCTGACCGCGCCCACCAGGGTCGTCTTGCCCACGCCGAAGCCACCCGCCACCAGGATTTTCAGGGTGACGGGCTCGACGGGCCGCTTTCTGCGGCTAGAGCGCCCGAAGGCCATTGATCACCTCGCGAAGAATGCTCTCGTCCGGCAGCTCGGCCGGCGGAACAGGACGGGTGACGTGCACCAGCTCGTCCTCGACGAGGTCACCGACCAGGACCCGGACCACCCCGACGGGGAGGTCCAGTCCGGAGGCGAGCTCGGCGATCGACTGGGGCATGTCGTGGCACAGTCGGACGATCTCCACGTGTTCCGGGGAGAGCGTCTGGTCCCGGCCGGGATCGTCGGCCGCCGGTTCGGGGATGACGATCGCGATCAGGTCGAGACGGTGGCGGGACGCGCTGCTGGTTCGCCCCCGGGTCATCGCGTAGGGCCGGACCACCGGACCCGCGTCGGCGTCGTACCAGCGCGAGGAGCCCGCTTCAGCGGAAGCGGGCGATGAGCCGGACGCGGTGTCACGGACGGAGTCGGCGCTCATGCCCTCGCCTCACCCTCCGGCGGGCATACCGGTGGTCCGGGGGGCGTTCGCCAGGTGGGCCCCCACGCGCTTGACCATCAGGGTCATCTCGTACGCCACCTGGCCGACGTCCGAGTCGGAGTCGGCGAGGACGGCGAGACAGCTGCCGTCACCGGCGGCCGTGACGAAGAGGAAGGCCTCGTCGAGTTCGACGACGGTCTGACGGACCCGGCCGGCGTCGAAGTGACGGCCGACGCCCTTGGCGAGGCTGTGGAATCCGGAGGCGACGGCGGCGAGGTGCTCGCTGTCCTCCCGGGTCAGGTCCTTGGACGTGCCGGTGGCGAGGCCGTCGCTGGAGAGGACCAGTGCCTTGCGGATGCTCGCGACGCGCTCGACCAGTTCGTCGAGGAGCCAATTCAGTTCGCCGGAACCCTGGCGTGCTGCGTTCTGTGCTGCGGCGTTCGGTGCGGTCATCGACCGTCCCCTCCCGGAGTCGTTCCTGGTGCTGTCTCGCCGGGGCCGGTCGCGTCCTCGGCGTTCTGCCGACGGCCACGCTGCCAGCCGCGTTGAAGCGAAGCCATGCGATTGCGTACTTCGTCCGCGTCACGTTCGAGGTCATCGGCGGTGTCCGCGGGGGCCTGGCCGGAAGTCCGCCCTGCGGAGTCCTCCCGGAGCTGTGGGGCGAGGCTGGCCTGCCGGACCCTGCGCGGGAGGCCGCCCACCGTGTCCGGCGCGGGCCGCCCGGAGGCGGGCCGTGGCCGCTGCGGGTCGTCGGACCCGCAGGCCGTCCGGCCGTCGGGGACGGTGTGGGGCGCCGTGGGATGGGCCCGGCCGCTGTCGCCCGTGCGGTCGCGGTCGCCGATCCGGCGGCCCTGGTCGGCCACCAGCTTCGGCGTCTTGCGGCGCGGCAGCGGGACGGGCCCGGAGGGCCGCATCGGCCGGACGTCGGCGGAGGGCCCTTCGGAGGCGTCGTAGGCCTGCTGGTGCTGCTCGCGGTCGGCGTCCCTGCGCAGGTCGCGGGCCCGGAAGATGCCGCCCCGCTCGCTCTCGGTGTCCTCCAGGTCGGACACACCGTCGAGTACGGGGGCGAGCGCCGGGTCGAGCGCCCTGTCGAGGGCGGGATCGTCGGTGAACCCGAGTGTGCCGACCGGCCCTTCGAGCTCGACCGGGCCGTCCAGCACGGACGGGCCGGTGAGCCCGGTGGGGACCGGGGAGAGCCCGGCGGGCCTGCCCGCGATGTCCCCGTCGGCGATGCCGTCCCTGCGTGCCTTGTCACTGCCGGGCGCGCCGCTGACCGGACGGCCGCCGATCGCCTTCTCGGCCCGGCGGTCCAGGCGGAAGCCGGTGCCGTGGGTGTCGGGGGCGTCGGTGAGCAGCTGCGACGGTATGAAGACGACGGCGGTCGTCCCCCCGTACGGCGATGTCTGGAGCGACACCCTGACGTTCTGCCGCTGGGCCAGCCGGCTGACGACGAAGAGGCCGAGCCGGTCGGTGTCGGAGAGCTCGAAGTCGGGGGTCTCGGCGAGCCGGAGGTTGGCGTCCAGGAGGACTTCCGGGGTCATGCCGAGGCCGCGGTCGTGGATCTCCAGGGTGAAGCCGTTGGCCACGCGTTCGCCGTGCACCTGGACCGCGGTGTGCGGGGGTGAGAACACCGTGGCGTTCTCCAGCAGTTCGGCGATCAGATGGGTGAGGTCGGCGACGGCGGGGCCGCCCACGCCGATGCGGGGCAGGCGCCGGACCTCGATCCGTTCGTAGTCCTCGACCTCCGCGACCGCCGCCCGCACCACGTCCATGAGCTGGATCGGCTTGCGCCACTGCCGGGAGGGGGCCGCCCCGGAGAGGATCACGAGGCCTTCCGCGTGGCGCCGCATGCGGGTGGTGAGGTGGTCGAGGCGGAAGAGGTCGGCGAGTTCGTCGCTGTTCTCGGTGCGCCGCTCCATGGTGTCCAGGAGGGTCAGCTGACGGTGCAGGAGCACCTGGTTGCGTCGTGCGAGGTTGACGAAGACCTCGGAGACGCCCCGGCGCATGTCCGCCTGCTTCACCGCGGCCTCGACGGCGGCCCGCTGGAGGGTGTTGAGCGCCTGTCCGACCTGGCCGATCTCGTCGCGCTCGTAACTGAGGTGCGGGGCCTCGGTCTCCACGTCGACCTGTTCGCCCGCGGCCAGCCGCCGCATCACGCTGGGCAGCCGCACCCCGGACACCTCGTGGGCGTCCTTGCGCAGCCGGGAGAGGTCCCGGACGAGTTCGCGGCCCACCCGGACGGACACGAAGACCGACACCAGCAGGGCGGCGAAGCCCAGGACGCCGGCGACGCCCGCCTGGATCAGGACCCGGTAGCCGGCGGGCTCGGCGCGGTCCTGGAAGCGGTTGGACATCTCGGTGCTGTCGTTGGCCAGGTGTGCCAGGACCGCCGGGGCGACCTCCTCCCAGCGCTCGGTGTCGACGGCGCCGGGCTTGGTGAACGGGCCCGCGGCGATGAGCTTCTGCTCGGCGGTGCGCAGCGGCTCGGTGTCGGGGCTGCGCCAGTACTGCTCCATGCGCGCGCGCTCGTCCCCGGGCAGGAGTTCGAGGTTGACGTCGTACAGGAGCGTACGGCTGGCGGCGAGGTCGGAGACCGCGCGGAGTTCGGGTGCGCCGAGCCGTCCCGCGATCAGGCCCGAGGCGACCAGGGCGTCCTCGCGGGAGAGCATCTCGCGGGCGCGGGAGATGCCGACGAGGGCCCGGACCTGCTTGTCCATCGACACGTTCTCCATCGTGTGGAGACCGTTCAGGAATCGGTAGCAGGGGTCGACGAGACCGTTGTAGAAGGCGAGCGCCCTGGTCCGGTCGATGGTGCGCTTCTCCACGGACCCGCGCAGCGCGTCCAGTCCGTCGATCTCGCCGAGGATCGCGTCGAGCCGGGCTTCCGATTCCTGGCTCAGCTTGTCCCGGACGTCCTTGCTCTTCGCGCTCCGCCGGACGTCCGCCACGATCCGGTCCGTCGCCGCGCGCTGACGGCGCAGCAGGGGGAGGGCGTCCGAGGCCCGGGGGTCCGCGAGGAAGACGAGTGTCTGGCGGCGTTCGTCCTGGACGGCGCGGATGGTGTCTTCGAGGGGGTGGCCGACCTTCTCCACCACGGCGCTCGCGCCCATGAGTTCGGTGGCCTCACGGCCGGTGACGTAGGTGGCGAAGACCCAGAGGCCCGTGAGGGAGGCGAGCGGCACCAGGAGCAACGCCACGATCTTCCTGCGGATGGACTTCCCGCGAAAGCGCATGGCCTCCCCCAGATCGGCCCCGCGTCGCGGGGGTGGTCGTGTCGGTGTCGTTGCCGGATTTCCTGTGTGTTCCCGTGATCCCGCCGCGGCCCACCGTACGTCTGCCGGTGTTCCGTCAACAAGCGGCGCGAGCCTACTACTGACCCACGGGTAACTCGAAGACACGTCCGGACGTTTTCCAGCCGCTCTCCCTTGTCTTGCTCACCAGTTGTACCGGTATTCCCGGCGATGAAGTTCGCGAAAGCGACAGAGAGTCCCAGGCCGAAGGCGGTGCATCCTCACAAGGCAGTTGGCTGGAATTCTTCGTTCCGTGACCTTTCGGGGCTGATTGAGACCTCCGGGCGGGAATCTTCACTCCATGGCGTTCGTCCACATGTACGGGGCAGAAGAACCTCACGGGGGTACGTGCGACAGGCGAGCGGTATCGCCCGCGTAGAACGGGCGACAGCCGGGCAGCCACCCTGGAGTCGGACAGTGGCGGGGAGTTGAAGGTCCTTGGAAACGGATGAGCGCCGGAACGGAGCGGAATCACCGGCAGAGGCACCGGCGGCCGGAGCCCGCATCCCACGACAGCAGCTGTGGGTGGAGGAGCCCGCGATACGGCGCAGAATGCCCGACCCGGTGCGGACGGCCGCCGTGCGGGCCGTCCTCATCATGTCGCTGACCCTCATTCTGGCCATGGTGGCGTTCCTGTGCACCGTGGCGGGTTCCTGGCTCGCCTTCCCGATGGTGCTGAGCGGTGTCGCGAGCACGGTGGTCGCGACCTGGTCGGTGCTGGACGTCTGGGTGACACGCCAGGTGTGGAACCAGCGCAACGGCGTGGTGTCCATGCCGAGCAGTACCGCGCGCCGCATGCGTCGGGAGCGCCGGGCTGCCAGGGCCCGGGCCCGCAGGGAGGACCGGATACGCCGCCGGGGCGAGGGCAGGCTCTCTCGGGCCTGACGGTCCTCGCCCCGGATGCTCACGCGCGGGAATCGGCCTGATCCGGAGGAGAGGCCCTACGACTTCTCCAGCGTCTCGGTCATCTCCGTGCGCATCTCCGGCACCGGTGCCCCGCCCGGGGCACCGGATGCCTGGCCGGTCCGCTTGAACATGCGGGTGGCGGTGATCTCGCCGTGCACGGTCTCGCCCTCGGGGTCCTGCTGGGGCAGTCCGGGGCGCAGGTGCTCCTCGACGCTGATGTACTTCAGCCCGGCCCGCAGGTCCGCGTCGTTGCGCAGCCGGATGACGAGGGGGAACTCCGCGAGTGCCGTCGTGTCGAACAGCCCCGTCGTGTAGAGGAGCTGGACGCCCAGCGCGTCGGAGACGGCGCGCTGGAGTTCCAGCAGATAGGTGGCGTTGGCGCGGCCGATGGGGTTGTCGAGGAAGAGCGTGCCCGCGTGGCGGTGCCGGTCGCGTCCCCGGTCGTTGCTCCGCAGTGCCGCCATCGTGCAGTACAGCGCGATGGCGGCGGTGAGTAGCTGGCCTCCGGAGAAGACGTCGCCCATCTGCCCGACCGGGACGCGCTCCGCGCGGAGCACCGCGTCCGGCTTCAGGATCTCCACCGCGATGCCCTTGGGCTGCAGGGCCGCCTGCACACCGCGCAGCAGGAGGGACATGCCGTCCCTGCGCAGATCGGAGTTCTTCTTGAGGGCGGCGTGCGTGGCCTCGTCGATGACCTCGCCGAGCCGCTCGGTGAGGGTGGCCTGGTCGGGCTCCTCGAAGCGGATCCGGAGGAACTCCTGGCCCGACCACTCCCCCAGTCCCTCGGGAAGCTGGGAGAGGCGCTGGGCGGAGCGCAGGGTGGTGAGTGCGGACTCCACGAGGCCCCGGAGCCGGTCGACGATGGAGTCGCGGTTGCGTTCCAGCTGGACCAGCTCGTCGGTGAGCACGCGCAGCCTGGGGGCGAAGGCCGCCGCCCACTTCTCCGCGTGGTCGGGCAGGGCGACGGCCGGGAGTTCCCGGATCTGCTGCCGGGCCGGGGTGCGGACCTGTTCGTAGCGGGTGGAGTTGGCGTGCCGTACGAGGACGTCGCTCGCCTCCCGGACCGAGCTCTCCGCGGCGGACAGGTCGGTGGCGCAGCCGCGCAGTGAGCGGCGGGCCTCGGCGGCGGACTGCCTGGCCTCTTCCAGGGTGCCGGGATAGGGGTCGGGGGCCTCGGTCTCCTCGTCCGCGCCGTGGTCCCTCAGCAGGTCGCGCAGGAGCGCCGCGGTCTCGTCGAAGCCGCTCGCGGAATCCTCGGCGGTGCGGTGCGCGCGCAGCAGTTCGGCGTGGGCGGCGCGGGCGCTGTCCAGCGCCGCGGTGGCGGAGGCGAGTTCGGACGTGGCCGTGCGCAGCAGGCTCTGGGCCTGTTCGGCGTCGGCCGGGACGAGCTCGTCGGGGAGCTCGGTGTGGTGGGGCGCCTCGTCGGCGGGCGCGAGCCGCTCGGCCTCGCCGCGGAACCGGCCGAGCTGCTCGCTGGCGGCCGAGGCGCGGGTCTCCAGGAGCTGTACGAGGGACTCGGCGCGGGCGGCGGCTGCCTGCCGTGAGGGGCCGTCGGCCCCGTCGGTGCCTTCGAGGAGCTGGGCGGCCCGGGTACGCACCTTGTTGGTCAGGCGGTCGAGCTCGGCGAGGGCGGCACTCTCGTCGCTCTCGGCGCGCGCCTGCTCGGCGCGCAGATCCGCGCCGACGCCGACCTTCTCGTACAGCCGGGACGCGGCGCGGTACGCCTCGCGCAGGGCGGGGAGGGAGGTGCGCGGGGCGGAGTCGTCCGGCTCCGGGAGGGTTTCCGGGGCCCCGGCGATCTCGGCGCGCTCGGCGCGCAGAGCGCGTGCGGTGCGGTGGGCGTCGTCCGCTGCGCGCTGGGCGGCCCTGCGGTCCTCGTCGGCGGCCCGGGCCCGCTCCAGGCAGGCCGTGGCGCGTGCCTCGGACTCGGCCGCCTCGTCGGTGAGTTCGCGCAGCCGCGCCTGCCAGCCCGCACGGTCGCGGAGCCGGTGGGCGAGGCCGGCGAGGGCGTCGGCCGCGCGGCGGGCGCGCTGGGCCGCCTCCTGCCGCTCGTCGCGGACGCGCGCGGCGTCGGCGGCGGCCTCGTCGGCCTCCGCCCGGACGGTGCGCGCCTCGGCGAGCGCGGCCTGCGCGGTCTCGGCGGCGGCCCGGGACGTACGAGCCGCTTCGCCGAGCTCCGCGAGCATGCCGGGCGGGCAGTCGGCGCGCCAGGAACCGATGCGGGCGGCGAGCGAGCGGTCGGCGGTCAGCCGGGCGGCGAGCGTCCGGATGTCCTCGTCGCGCGCCGCTGCCCTGGCCCTGAGGGCCTGCCGCTCCTCGTCGGCCGCGTGTTCGTCGTGCATCGCCGGGTTCGGGGGTACGAGGAAGACGCCGTCGGCCCCGTCACCGCCCGGGGCGGGCACGGGGGCGAGGAGAGCCGCGGTGGTTCCGACGGCCACGGCCGACCTGGGCAGCAGGGCGGCGGCGGCGAGTACCTCCCGGGCACGGGTGTGCGCGTCCGGGTCGGTGATGACGACGCCGTCGACGAGCTCGGGGCGTGCGGCCAGGACCGAGGCGTGGTCGGCGGGGTCGACGGCCTGGGCGAGGTAGCGCCAGCCGGGCAGGGCCGGGATGCCGTGCTCGCCGAGGTACTCGACGGTGGCGAGGACGTCGGGCCCCGGGGGCAGCAGCCCTCCGTCACCGAGCGCTCCGAGGATGCGGGAGTCGTCGGCGGCGGCGGTGCGCAGGTCGAAGAGCCGGCGCTCGGCGGCGGAGACTCCCTGGTCCAGGAGCTCCTTCAGCTCGTCGGCGCTGGTGTCGAACTCCTCGGCCGTGAGGAACCGCTCGTCCCCGGAGCCGGTTTCGTGGTCGCTGTCGCCCGTCTCGTCCGTCGCGGCGGCCCGGCGGGGGTGCGGCACGCCGCCGGAGGGGGCGGGGAGCCCCAGCAGGTCGGCGAGGCGGGGGTCGGCCGCGATCGACTCGGCGGCCCTGCGCTCGGCCTCGTAGGACTGCTCGGCGGCCTGTGCGCCGTCGGCGGCGCGGGCCGCCGCGAGCTCGGTGCGGCTCTCCGCCGCTGCGGCCTCCCTGGCCTGGTCGGAGGTGGCACGGGCGGCCTCGCGCGCGGTGTCCCAGGCGGCGACGGCGGCCTTCTCCGCGTCGTTGGCGGCGAGGGCGGCGCGGGCCGGGTCGGCGTCCGGCGCGGTGTCGTCGAGCCAGCCGGCCCGGACGGCCTCGGCGGTCTCCTGCTCGACCTCGGCGAGGCGCTGGCGCAGATGACCGGCCTCGCTGCGGGCGCGCTGCGCCTCGGTGGCCGCGGTGGTGGCGTCGCGGTGAGCCGTCTCCCCGGTGGACTGGAGGGTCGCGGAGCGCTCCTCCTCCTCGTCGGCGACCCGCTCCCCGGCCTCGGCCGCGGTGTGCAGGGCGCGCACGAGATCGGCGGCGGCCGTGGCGCGGGCCGCGAGTGCGGGGGCCGCGTCGCGCTCGGCCTCGCGGATGGCCACGGCGACCCTGGCCGAGCGGTCGGCGGCGGCCCGGTGGCGCAGGACGGCTTCGGCGGCCTGCCAGGCGGAGTGCAGGGTGCGCGCCTCGCCCAGTTCGCGGCGCTGGGCTGCGGCGCTCTTCTCGGCCGCGGCCAGGGCGAGGGAGGCGTGCCGGTAGGCCAGCTCGGCGGCGATCCGGTCCCGGTGGCCCCGGGTCGCCTCGGCCTCGGTGACGGTGTGGGCGGCGGCCGTGACCTGCTGGGCGAGCTCGGCGGTACGGCCGCGTTCCTCGGCGGCACGGCCGGAGAGCCGGCGGGCGAGGGTGCGGGTGCGCCGCTCGGCGCCGGTGTGGATGTCCCGGCTGCGGGCCCGGGTCGCGGTGGCGTCGACGATCCGGCCCAGCAGGTCGACGGAGCCTGCGGTGAAGTCGCGCTCGGCGGTGAGCTCGGCGCGGCGGCCGAGCTTGTTGCCGAAGCCGCTGACGAGGTCGGCGAGACCGTCCGTGTCGCGGGTGTCGGTGACGGCCCGCAGCAGCAGGTCGGTGAAGTCGGAGTCCTTCTTGACGGCGAAGAGGCCCGCCGCCTCGCCCTCGTCGGCGTTCATCTCGCGCTGGTAGCGGAAGAGTTCCGGGTCGAGTCCGAGGTCGCCGAGGTGTTCGTTCCAGCGGTCGTGGATCTCTTCCCAGTGCACGTCGAGGTGCGGGTAGAACTTGCCCGCGTCCATGAGGGCGTCGCGGAAGCCCTTCATGGTGCGCCGCCTGCCGCGGGCACCCGAGACCCCTTCGACGGGCCTGCCCACCGAGGTGGCCTCCGCGACGGGAAGGCTGTCGAGGCTGAGGCCGGGTCCGGGGCGGAAGGAGTACCAGGCCTCGGCGAACTTGCGGGGGTCGTTGGAGACCTGGCGCCCGCGCCACTCGCTGACCTTTCCGACGACCACGCACTCGCCGGTCAGCGTGTGCTGCCACTCCAGGGCGACGTGGCCGCAGTCGTCGGCGAGCAGGAACTTGCGCAGGACACCGGAGCTGGCGCCGCCCAGGGTGTTGCGGTGTCCCGGCAGCATCACCGAGAAGATCAGCTTGAGCAGGACGGACTTGCCGCCGCCGTTCTCCAGGAACAGCACACCGGCGGGGGCCGGGCGGCGCGGCGGTCCGACGGGCTCGTCCTCGAAGAACTCCGCCTGGGCCGGGGCGGGCCTGGGGACGGGCTCGCCGACTCCGCGCAGGTCGAGCACGGTGTCGGCGTAACGCGCACCGGCGGGCCCGATCGAATAGAGGCGGACCCGGGACAACTCGTACATGGCGGCGGACTCTCGTCGTTCAGGCGGTGGTCGGGGAGCTTGGGCGGGGCTGGTTCAGGAGTGGAAGGGGAGTCCCGCGTCGGCGGCCAGCTCCAGGCCCTCGGCGTCGGGCGGGGGCAGCAGGGTGGCCGAGCCGTCGGTGACCGGGACCACGCCCAGCTCCAGCAGTTCGGCCATGGCGGCGCTGCCCGCCATGTCGCGCACCTGGAGCTGGTAGCGGGCGGTCGTGCGGTACGCGCCGCCCGCGTCGTCCCCGGTGCGCTGGAGGAAGCCGGAGTCGGTGAGGAAGGCGACGGCCTTGCCGATGATGCCCGTGGTGGATCCGGCGAGCCTGCGGGCGTCCTTGGTCGCTCCGGTGGAGCTGCGGCGGGCGTAGATCCGCCACCCGGACTCCAGGCCCGGGGTGTCGGTGGCCGGGTCGGTGTTGTCGCCCTGCTCCTCGGCGCGCTCCTCCAGCCGGCGGCAGGCCTGGCGGACGAAGGCGTCGACGCCGTTGACCGTGATGCGGCCGATGTAGGAGTCGTCGGCCAGGTCCTCGGGCCGGGGGAAGGCCATGGCGGCCACGGCGAGGTGGGCGAGGCCGTGCAGGAAGCGGTCCGCGGAGTCCGTGGAGGCGCGCCGGGCGTAGTCGCCCATGCGTACGGCGAAGACCGAGTCCTCGGCGGCGGTCACGGCCATCCCGGCGCGGGTGGAGACCTCCAGGACGATGAGTCCGAGCCCGGTGGCGACGGCGTCCGCGAGCCGGGCGAAGGCGGGCTCCTCCCTGTACCGGCGGAGCAGCTCGGCGTATTCGGCGTCGCGGGCGGGCATCAGCTTGGGCTGCAGCCCGAAGGAGACCAGCCGGGCCGCGTCGGCCGCGTCGGCGGGGGTGAGCGCGGCGGGAGCGGCCTGCCGTGCGGCGTCGGCCGCCTGCGTGGGGGGCTGGTCGCCCCACGCGTCGGTGTGCTTGGCGTGCTGCTCGCTCAACTCGGTGGCTCCTCGGTACGGGTGGGGGTGCGGCGATCGGGCGGCTGGGCGGTCATGAGGCGTCCTTGCGGTCCGCCGCCATGCCCGCCGCGTCCAGCAGGGCCATGCCCACTATCAGGTCGGCACCGCCGAACTCGTGGTCCTCGAGCGGGGTGCCGTCGTCGACGGCGAAGAGCAGCCGGCGCTCTCCCTGGCGGTAGGCCGTGCCGACCGGCGGGCTCGCGGCGTGCACGGCGAGCAGGGCCACCAGGTAGGGCAGCTCGGGGTCGCGCAGCCGGGCCTCGGCGAGGAGCCCGGAGAGCCTGCGGGGTGCGTCGTGCTCCAGGTCGAGCAGCTCCATGGCGTGTCCGAGCTGTTCCTCGCTGAACCGGCTGTCGTCGGGGGTGGCGATGAGGTCGGGTTCGGGCATCTCGGCGCCGAGGTGCTCCCGCTCCACCGGGGGCATGAGCAGCAGGTCGACGAGGTCGCCGACGCGCACCGACGTGGGGGTGCGCAGTCCGGTGCCGTGCGCGAAGAACGCGTCGGTGACCCGGGTCGCCTCCTCGACGGGCAGCGGCAGGAGCGGGGCGACGAGCTGGCCGTACAGGTCGAGGCCGGCCCGCGCGGTGGGGGTGGCGAACGCCTGCCGGTCCTGCTCGGCTCGGAAGAGCGGCCCGGCCTCCAGCAGCCTGGACTGGAGCTGGGTGTGGCGGCGGATGCAGTCCTTGACGATGTCGACGAGCTCGGCGGCGCGGCGCTTGTGCTCGGGTTCCTCCGCCTCGTCCCGGGCCTTGCGGATGTTGGTGAGGATCGCGTTCTCGTGGCGGTAGCGGTCGGCGACGTGGTCCAGCGCCTCGGTGATCATGTCGGGGACGGCGTTGAGCCAGTCGACGGCGCGGACGTTGCGCCGGGTCGCCTCCAGCGTCCTGCGGAGCGTCTCGGCGTACTGCACGGTGCGGTAGCGGGCCTGTTCGGCGGCGAGCTGCGCGTCGGCGAGGCGGCCCCTGCTGATCAGGACCTCCAGCTTCACCTCGGCGGCGATCTGGGCGCTGGTGACATCCGTGTCCAGGGCACCGACCAGGACGTTGACCGCCTCGTCGGTGGCGCGGAGGTAGACGGTGCCGCCGTGGCCGGGGACTTCCTCGACGAGCTTGAAGTCGTAGTCCCTGCGGACGTAGACGCCGTCGGGGCCGAAGGTGCCGTAGACCGCGCGGAAGCCGCGGTCCACGCTGCCGACGTTGATCAGGTTCTCCAGGACCCAGCGGGCGACCCGTTCGTGCTCGGTGACGGGGCGGCGCGGTGCCTGGGCGGCGACCCGGGGAAGCAGCCTGGCCACTATCTGGTCGTGGTCGGCGCCCGTGTCGAAGTCCATGTTGAGGGTGACCAGGTCGATCGCGGCGAGGGCGACCTCGGCCATCGCGTAGACCGTGTACTCACCGGCCAGATTCGCCTTGCGCACGTCCAGGTCGTGCAGCGGGGCGGTGCAGGCGAGTGCGCGCAGCCGACGCGAGAGCCCCTCATCGGCGGCGGGGCCCAAGGCGGGCCTCGGTCCCGCGCTGAGCTGGGGCGCAGCGGTCTGGGTGTCGGCAGGCGAAGTCACGCTGCACAGATTAGGTCCTCGCACCGACAACGGTCGAAACGGTGCGGAAGCGACCGCTCACGCGCGCCCGTATCCGCCCCCGCCGGGGGTGCGCAGCACCAGGACGTCCCCGGCGGCCAGCTCGGCGGTGTCGCAGCCGTCGAGCGGGGTGACGGTCGTGCCGTCGGCGCGTTCGACGTGACTCCCGCCGAGCGCGCCGGGCCCTCCGCCGGCCATGCCGTACGGCGCCACCCTGCGGTGTCCGGACAGCAGGGCGACGGTGACGGGTTCGAGGAAGCGGAGCCTGCGTTCGACTCCCCGGCCGCCGTGCCAGCGGCCCGTGCCGCCGCTGTCCTCGCGTACGCCGAAGCTCTCCAGCAGCACCGGGTAGCGCCATTCGAGGATCTCGGGGTCGGTGAGCCGCGAGTTGGTCATGTGGGTCTGCACGGCGTCGGCCCCGTCGAATCCGTCACCGGCGCCCGACCCGCTCGCGACCGTCTCGTAGTACTGGACGCGGTCGTTGCCGAAGGTGAGGTTGTTCATGGTGCCCGAGCCCTCGGCCTGGACGCCCAGGGCCGCGTACAGGGCCCCGGTGACGGCCTGGGAGGTCTCCACGTTGCCCGCGACGGTCGCCGCGGGGTGGACGGGGGCCAGCATCGATCCCTCCGGGATTCGCACGTCCAGGGGCTTCAGACAGCCGCTGTTGAGCGGGATGTCCTCGTCGACGAGCGTCCTGAACACATAGAGGACGGCGGCCATGACCACGGACTTCGGGGCGTTGAGGTTGCCGGACTGCTGCGGCGAGGTGCCGGCGAAGTCGAGGACGGCCCGGCGGGCCTCCCGGTCCACGGTCACGGCCACCTCGATGACGGCGCCGTTGTCGGTCTCGTAGCGGCAGGAGCCGTCGCGCAGCTCCGCCACGATCCGGCGTACGGACTCCTCGGCGTTGTCCTGGACGTGCCCCATGTACGCCTCGACGACGTCCTGGCCGAACTGGCGCGTCATGCGGCGCAGTTCCTCGATGCCCTTCTCGTTGGCCGCGATCTGGGCGCGGAGATCGGCGAGGTTGGTGTCCGGATCCCTGGAGGGGTACGCCGCGGTGGTGAGGAGCTCACGGGTCTCCGCCTCGCGCAGGGTTCCGTCGCGCACCAGCAGCCAGTTGTCGAAGAGGACGCCCTCCTCGTGGACCGTGCGGCTGAAGGCGGGCATGGAGCCGGGGGTGATGCCGCCGATCTCCGCGTGGTGGCCTCGCGACGCCACCAGGAACCGCAGCTCGCGCGCCCGGCCGGGCGAGGACTCGTCGCAGTCGAGGTCGGAGTCGAAGTCGAAGTCGAACACGGGTGTCACGACGGTCACATCGGGCAGATGGGTACCCCCGTGGTACGGATCGTTGACGGCGTAGACGTCCCCGGGGCACATCGAGTCCCTGTCGCGCCTCAGCACCTCCTTGATGGACTCCCCCATCGAGCCCAGATGGACGGGGATGTGCGGTGCGTTGGCGATCAGACTGCCGTCCGCGTCGAACAGCGCGCACGAGAAGTCCAGGCGCTCCTTGATGTTGACGGAGTGCGCCGTGTTCTGCAGCCGCACGCCCATCTGTTCGGCGATCGACATGAAGAGGTTGTTGAACACTTCGAGCATGACCGGGTCCACCCGGGTGCCGACGGCGGTCCGTTCCGGCCGTGGGTCCACCCGTCGCAGCACGAGGTGTCCGGCCGGCCCGGCGGTGGCACGCCAGCCGGGTTCGACGACGGTGGTGGCGTCGTCCTCCGCGACGAGTGCGGGGCCGGCCACGGTGTCCCCGGGGCGCAGTGCCTCCCGCCGGTACAGCCCGGCGTCCCGCCAGCCGTCCCCGGCGAACATCCGGACCTGCCCCAGCGGCCGGGGCGGCCCCTCGCGCGCGTCCTGGGCGACCGCGTGCGGGAGGTGCGGTCCGGCGGCTCCGGTGGCCTCCACGGAGACGGTCTCGACCACCAGGGGCTTGTCCATGGTGAAGCCGTACCGCGCCCGGTGGAGAGCTCCGAACTCCTCGCCCATGGCGGCGACCGTGCCGGGCCCGACGGGCAGCGCGGCGTCCGTTCCCTCGTAGCGCAGCAGGATCCGCGCCCGGGTGCGGATGGCGTCGTCCGGGACACCGTCGGCGCGGAGTTCGGCGCGGGTGCGCTCCGCGAGTCCCTCGCGGACGCCGTCCACCCGGGCCCTGGTCTCCTCGTCCAGTCCGGCCTCGACGGACTGCTCACGCATCGCGGTGGCGTCGGCGAGGCCGATCCCGTACGCGGAGAGGACCCCGGCGAGCGGCGGTACGAGGACGGTCCCGATGCCCAGGGCGTCGGCGACCGCGCAGACGTGCTGCCCGCCCGCGCCTCCGAAGCCGGTGAGCGCGTAACGCGTGATGTCGTGGCCTCGCTGGACGGAGATCTTCTTGACCGCGTTCGCCATGTTGAGCACGGCGATCTCCAGGAAGCCCGCGGCCACCTCGGCGGCGTCCGCGGTCCGGCCGGTGGCCTCCGACACCTCGTGCGCCAGCGCGTCGAAGCGTTCCCGTACTCGCCCGGCGTCGAGAGGCTGGTCGCCCCGGGGCCCGAAGACGGCGGGGAAGTGCTCCGGGCGGACGCGGCCGAGCATCACGTTGGCGTCGGTGACGGTGAGCGGCCCGCCCCTGCGGTAGCAGGCGGGTCCCGGGTCGGCTCCGGCCGAGTCGGGGCCGACCCGGTAGCGCCGGCCGTCGAAGTGCAGGACGGAACCGCCGCCGGCCGCCACGGTGTGGATGCTCATCATGGGCGCGCTCATCCGCACCCCGGCCACCTGCGTGCCGAGCTCGCGTTCGAACTCGCCCGCGTAGTGCGACACATCGGTGGACGTGCCGCCCATGTCGAAGCCGATGACCCGGTCATGGCCCGCCTGTTCCGACGTACGCGCCATGCCGACGACGCCCCCGGCGGGCCCCGAGAGCACCGCGTCCTTGCCCCGGAAGTGGGAGGCCTCGCGCAGTCCGCCGTTGGACTGCATGAACATCAGCCGGATTCCGGCGAGTTCGGCGGCCACCTCGTCGACGTAGCGGCGCAGGATCGGCGAGAGGTAGGCGTCGACGACGGTGGTGTCGCCGCGCGGTACGAGCTTGATGAGCGGGCTGACCTCGTGCGAGCAGCTGACCTGGGTGAACCCCGCCCTCCTGGCCTCCGCCGCCACGGCCTTCTCGTGACCGGGGTGGCGGTAGCCGTGCATGAGGACGACGGCCGCGCTGCGGAGCCCGTCGGCGGCGGCGGCCTCCAGGCGCCCGGCCACGGCGGGGACGTCGAGGGGCCGCACGGTACCGCCCCGGGCGTCGGTGCGCTCCGGGACCTCGATGACCCGGTCGTACACGGCCTCGGGGAGCAGGATGCGGCGGTCGAAGAGGCGGGGCCGGTTCTGGTACGCGATCCGCAGGGCGTCCCGGAAACCTTCGGTGATGACGAGGACGGTCGGCTCGCCCCGCCGCTCCAGGAGGGCGTTGGTGGCGACGGTGGTGCCCATCTTGACGCCCGCGACCCGGTCGGCGGGGACCGGGTCGCGGGGGCCGAGGCCGAGCAGCAGCCGGATTCCGGCGACGGCGGCGTCCGGGTAGCGGCCGGGGTCGTGCGAGAGCAGTTTGCGGGTGACCAGGTGACCGTCGGGGTCACGTCCCACCACGTCCGTGAAGGTGCCGCCGCGGTCGATCCAGAACTCCCAGCGTCCGGTCATCCCTCCATTCTCGCGTGGGGGACGGACCCTCGCAGGGAGGGCGTCCGGGCGAGCTGGCCCAGTGCCTCCCGCAGTGCCTGTTCGGCCCGCGCGTCGAGCCTGCCGCTCGTGCCGCGTGCCCGGTGGCAGACCTCGGCCGCCGCGAGGCCCAGCAGCTGGGGCAGCAGGTCCGTGCTGCGGCGGGCGAGCCAGCCCGTGCCCTCGGTGGCCGGCCGGCGGACGGCGGCAGCCCTGCCCGGGGCGGCAGACGGGGTTCGCTGCCGGGCGCCTCGTCGCGCAGCGCGGGACGGAACCGGGCGGTGTCGACACCCCTGAGCCACAGCCGCACCCGGGGCACGCCGTGGCCGGTGAGGTCGCGCAGTGCGGCGGGGGAGGGAGCGAGGGTGAGGTCGGCCGCGCTGTGGACGGCGCGCATCCGGCGCCAGGCGGCGCTCTCGCCGGTACCGAGATAGGTGCGGGCGTAGCCGGCCAGGTCGGTCTGGTAGACGGCGACGGTGGGGAGCCCCAGCCGGGTGGCGACCGCCATGCCCCGCAGGCCGAGGACGAACGGTCCTGCCAGGTGGACGAGTCCGGCGCGGTGCCCGGTGAGCGCGGCGGCGAGACGCCGTCCGGGGAGGGCCACCCGGACCTGCGGGTAGCCGGGCAGCGGGAGTGAGGGGACGCGCACCACGGGGCAGGGATCGCCGTCGTACGCGGAGCCGGTGGCGGCCGTCGCCCCGGCGGGGGCGATGACCAGGGGCTGGTGACCGGCCGTGGCGAGGTGCCGGGCGGTCTGCAAGGTGCAGTGGGCCACACCGTTGACATCGGGAGGGAAGGACTCGGTGACGATGACGACACGCATACGGGTGTTGTCGCCGCGCCGGGCGTGCCCTTGCCGACTTGGATCTGTCCGGGCGGGGAACGTCCTATGAGCGTGTGCGCCGCGCGCCCCCGGCGCGCGGCATCCGGGCTCCGTCGGTCAGCGGAGCGCCGGCTCAGACGGCGGGTGCGTCGGGTCCGATCCTGCTGCGCACCGCCGTCTGGACCTCGGCCTCCTCGGCCGGGTCCGCGGCGAGCCGCCGCAGGCGTTCGGCGACCCGGATGTCCCCGGTCTCCGCGTGGAGCGCGGCCAGTTCCCGGGTGGTCTCCTCGCAGTCCCACAGGCATTCGACGGCGAAGCCGGTGGCGAAGGACGGGTCGGTGGCGGCCAGCGCCCGTGCGGCCCTTCCGCGCAGGTGCGAGGAGGACGTCTCGCGGTACACGTGGCGCAGCACGGGTGCGGCGCAGACGATGCCCAGGCGGCCCGTGCCGTCGACGAGGGTCCACAGGCGCGGGGCGTCGGGGCCGTCGCCCCTGACGGCCTCGCGCAGCGCGGCGAGGACGAGCGGGGCGTCCTGGCCGGATCCCCGGCAGGCCAGGACTCCGGCCGCCGAGGCTCCGAGGGCGTCGGGGCGGTGGGCCCAGCGCCGGGCCCGGTCGACGGCCGCTTCGCCGCACATGCGCTCGAAGGCGGCCACGGCGGCGTCGGCGACCGTACGGGACGGGCCGGCGACGGCCTGCTCGACGAGGTCGAGCACGTCGGGGTCCTGGACCTCGGCCAGGTAGTGCAGGGCGGCGCAGCGCGCCCCTTCGGAGCCGCTGCGGGCGGCCTCGACGATCAGCGGCCGGTCCTCGTCGCCTGCGACGGCGGAGAGGCAGCGGGCGGCGGGCACATGGAGGACGCTGCCGCGCTCCAGCCCTTCCTGGGCCCAGTCGAAGACCGCCTGGACGCTCCAGCCGGGACGGGGGCCGCCCGGCCGCATCTGGCGCTGCCACCGGTCGAAGGAGCCCTGCTCGGACGCGGCCCTGATCCGGGCGCGGACCGCTTCACGCGGGTCGTCGGCCCACAGCCGCCAGGGGCGGGGCTCGAAGGCGTCCCGTACGGCGGCGGAGAGCTCGGCGGCGCCCTCGGGGGTGTCGGGGAAGCGGGCGAGCACCGGCTCGGCCAGGGCGCGGAGCCCGGCGTCGTCGTCGCGCAGGGCGAGTTCGTCGAGCGCCCAGGCCCAGTTGGACCCGGTCGCGGCGTAACGCCGCAGGAGCGCGAGGGCGTCGTCACGGCCGTAGGACGCGAGGTGGCCGAGTACGGAGAGGGCGAGGCCCGTGCGTGAGTCCTCGGTGTCGAGATGGTCCTCGGGGTCCCACAGGTGCCGCTCGATCTCCTCGGTCCCACCGTCGAGGTCGAGGTAGAGACGTGCGTAGTAGAGGGAGCGGTTCTCGACCTGCCAGTCATGACGCGGATCACTCAGGACGCAGTGGTTGAGAGCCGTCAGGGCTTCGGGGCGGGGCGCGGCGAGCGCGTGGAGCGTGCCGTCTCCGCGGCCCCTCTGCAGCAGGCCGAGCAGTGTGCCGCTCGGCGCTATGAACGGATCGAACATGGGGAAAGCCTCACATCAAGCTGTCGACGCAACCGGGACTGTGCTGTTCCATGTGCCGGGGTGACATCCCCTAGGCCGCGCAGCAACATGATCGGCCGACCGCCGTCTTCTGCCTGGTGCTCATCTTCCTCTGCCTCTCGTCGGTGGTCCTGAGCGGACCCGCGACGTCATGATGACCCACCCATTTCGCCGACGCGACCACATTTACGGCGCCCCCGCCGGCCCGGGGCCCGGACCGCGTCTCAGCGCGCACCGAAGAGTTCCAGCAGGTCGTCCTTGCCGAACATGCGCGCGGTGTCCACGGCGGAGGGTGTTCCGGCGGCCGGATCGGCCCCCGCGGCGAGCAGCGCGTCGATCACCGGGCGCTCGCCCTTGAAGACCGCTCCGGCCAAGGGCGTCTGCCCCCGGTCGTTGGCCCGGTCCGGATCCGCGCCCCGGTCCGCGAGCGCGGTGACGGCGGGGGCGTGCCCGTGGTAGGCGGCGAGCATCAGCAGGGTGTCGCCGCGGTCGTTGGTGAGGTTCGCGGGGAGGCCCGCGTCGACGTAGGCGGCGAGCGCGTCGCTCTCGCCCCGGCGGGCCAGGTCGAAGACCTTGGTCGCCAGCTCGACCACCTCGGGATCAGGGGTTTCGCTCATCGGACGGCCGCCTTCCATTGACTTCGTCTGACCTGGTGGGGACGTACGGCGGGGGCCGTACGGGTGAATCGACAGGGTACTGCTCCGGGGCAGTCGTCAGTCTGCCCCGATGCGGTGGGAGATCACGCGCCCGGTGCGATTTCCGGGCCGGACGGGCCCGGTGCGGCTCCCGGCGTTTCCCGGGTCGTCGGTTTTCACCCACCGGTCGAGTGAAATAGAACGATATTCACTCACTTGCACCTTTTATCGTATAGGTACATGTTGTGATCCTGGAAGTACTCATGGTGACTGTCCCCCTCAACCAGGAGAACCGCTCATGATCCTCTCCATCTCCGGCGTGGTACTGCTCGGCATCATCGTCTTCCTGTTCTTCAAGAAGGACGGGCTCAAGGCGTCCCACGCCCTCATCTGCGCTCTGTTCGGCTTCTATCTGGCCGGCACAGCCATCGCCCCGAGCATCACGGCCGGCGGGGCGAGCCTCGCCAGCATGCTGGGCGGGATCAAGTTCTGACGCTCCGAAACCGCTCCCACCTCTCCAGGAGACCGACGTGGCCCGGCGACCACTCCCCCGCATCCTTCAGCGCGGCAGCGCTTCGATCACCCGCAGTCGCGAGATCGCGCGCACGGCCGCCGACAACGCCACCGACGTCCTCCATCCGCTGATCACGGTCACCCGGGGCCTGCGGCTGCTGGCGGGAGCGGGGCGGCAGAAGTGGGCCGCGACACCCAGGGAACGGCGCGGTCACGTGCTGTTCCTCGTCGCGGCCTGCGTACTGGTGGTGGCGCTCATCCCCTACGGGCCCCTGCTGGCCCTGATCTCGGTGATGGGCGCTGCCGCATGGCGGGGGCGCGAGCGCACCCCGCGCAGGACCGGCCCCGACGAGGCGGAGACCGCACGGCTCCGGGCGCTGTACGAGGCGCTCGTGCCGCACTTCTCGGTGGCCGACGACCCCGGTCCGCTGTTCTCCCACGGCGGCGACTGGGAGAAGGCCTTCGGCACCTCGTACGCCTTCGACGGCAACGGTCGCCTCACCCGGCTCCAGGTGAACTACCCGGCGTACTTCACCGACGGCGACCCGGAGTCCCGCGCCCGGGTCGAACAGGTGCTGCACGCCAAGTCGGGACGCGGCCGTGAATACCACTTCGCCTGGGACGAGGAGGGCAACCACGTCCTCATGACCGTGCTCGGCGCGCTCCCCACCACCATCGCCGCCCAGCGCTTCGTCACCGCTCCCGGCGAGACCGTGCTGGGCTTCACCGACGCCGACGCGGTCCAGCGCACCGTCCCGGTCCAGGACGGCGACACGACGCGGGACGCCGCCCCGGTGATCTGGCGGACCGGCGCCCGCTCCACGGAACCCCATCTGCTGGTCTCCGGGCACCCCGGCAGCGGCACCACGACCCTGATGCGGTCCCTCGCCCTCCAGGCGCTCCAGCACGGCGACGTCCTCGTCGTCGACGGCGGAGGCACCGGCGAGTACGGCTTCCTGAGCGGCCGGGACGGCGTGCTGGCCGTGGAGTGCGGCCTCGCCGGGGCCCTCGCGACGCTCGAATGGGCGGCGCACGAGACCGAGCGGCGGCTCATCGCCGCCAACCGGGCGCGCCAGGCCGGGCACCCCGAGCCCGAGGACATCAAGCGCCCCCTCTGGATCCTGCTGGACCGCCCGAGCGCGCTGGGGCACCTGGCCGCGGCCGACGGCAGGCAGGACCCGCAGGAACTGCTCCGGGTGCCACTGCGGCACGGACGCGCCGCCGGGGTGACGGTCGTCGTCGCGGAACAGTCCGACTGCCTGGACGGGCTCACCGAAACCGTACGGACCCACACCAGGGCCCGCGCCGTGCTCGGCCCCGCGACCCGCGAGGAGGTCGAGTCCTTCCTGGGAGCCCAACCGCACACGACGCCCACCGCCGATGTCCCGCCCGGCCGCGGCTACACCCGGCTGGGCGCGGGCCCGGTCCTGCGGCTCCAGGTGCCGGCCACCCCGGACCCGTACGACGACGCCACGAGCGAGGCGCACCGGCAGGCGGTGCTCGACCTGCTGCCCGGCACTCCGACCGCGGTGGAGCAGGCCGCGCCCCGGGCCGAGGCCGGTGCGGCGTCCGTCCACACGGACCAGCTCGTCGCGGCGCCGGCCGCCGCCGAGGGCTGAGGGCCGGGGCGCCTCAGGCCACGAAGGTCCGGGGCGCCTCGGCACTGGAGCTGGCGCCGGAGCCGACCAGCTCGGCGGCCGCGGCGAGCCTCAGCGCCGCCTCGTCCGCCACGGGGCCGCCCACGGTGAAGGGCAGCCGCACATACCCCTCGAACGCCCCGTCCACCCCGAACCGGGGGCCCGACGGGACGCGTACGCCCACCCGCTCGCCCGCCACGGCGAGCCGGGAGCCGGAGAGCCCGCCGGTGCGCACCCAGAGCGTGAGGCCGCCGCTCGGCACCTCGAACTCCCACTCCGGGAGCTCCCTGCGCACGGCCCGCACCAGGTCGTCCCTGTTCTGCCGGGCCTGCTCGCGCCGGAAGTCCACGGCCTGCTCCCAGCCGCCCGTCCGCATCAGCCAGTTGATGGCCAGCTGCTCCAGCACGGGGGTCCCCATGTCGGCGTACGCACGCGCCGAGACCAGGCTGCGGATGACGTCCGGCGCGGCCCGGACCCAGCCGATCCGCATGCCCGCCCAGAACGCCTTGCTGGCGGAACCCACGGTCAGGACGGTGCTGCCCGCCGGGTCGAACGCGCAGACCTGGCGCGGCATCTCGACGTCGGCGTCCAGATGCAGCTCGCTCATGGTCTCGTCGACCAGCAGGACCGTGCCCGCCGAACGGGCCGCCTCGACCAGTTCGCGGCGCTGCTGCTCGCCCGCCAGCGCGCCGGTGGGGTTGTGGAAGTCCGCGACGACGTAGGCCAGCCGGGGCGCCGCGTCCCGCAGCACCTGCCGCCAGCGGTTCATGTCCCAGCCGCCGAGGCCCTCCTCCATCGCCACGGGCACCAGCCTGGCGCCCGCCTCGCGCATGAGCTGGAGGATGTTGGCATAGCTCGGCGACTCCACGGCGATGCGTTCGCCGCGTCCCGCGAAGAGATGACAGATGGCGTCGATGGCCCCCATCGCCCCGGTGGTGACCATGATCTGCTCCGGCATGGTGGGGATGCCGCGCCCGGTGTAGCGGTCCGCGATCATCTGCCGCAGCGCCGGCAGCCCCGCCGGGTAGTCGCCGTGGGTGTGCGCGTACGGCGGAAGCTCCTCCAGGGCGCCCTGCACGGCCCGGGTCAGCCAGGGCTCCGGAGCGGTCAGCGAGGCGCAGCCCAGGTCGATCAGCGAGCCGAGCGACTCCGGGGGCAGGGGGGCGAGACCGCGGGCGGGCAGGGTGCTCCCGGCCGGGACCGCGGTCCAGCTGCCCGCTCCGCGCCGCGACTCCAGGAAGCCCTCGGTCCGCAGTGCCTCGTAGGCGGCGGCGACGGTGGTGCGGCTGAGCGACAGGGCGAGCGCGAGCTCCCGCTCGGCGGGGAGGCGCGCGGCGACCGGGACCCGGCCCTCCAGGACGAGCAGCCGCACCCCGTCGGCCAGGGCGCGGTAGGCCGGCGGCTTGCGGGTGCCGGGCGCCTGGGGCCGGGCCTGCTGGGCCTGGAGCTGACGTGCGAGCTGCGCCGCACCGACCGTCGAAGTCCACTGGGCCATGGAAATCAGTCCACCTTCCTCGGATTGGCCATAGTTGGCAGCCAATCCCCTGCCACAGAGTGACATGCAACAGTCCACTACCACTACACAGGGGGCACCAGTTGTCCGATTCCACCGATCCGGGCGATCCCCGGCTCGTCCGCCGGCTGATCCATCTGTACGTCGGCCTGGCGCTGTACGGCGCGAGTTCGGCGCTGCTGGTGCGCGCCGGACTCGGACTCGAACCGTGGGGCGTCCTGCACCAGGGGCTCGCCGAGCGGACCGGCATCTCCATCGGGGTCGTCTCGATCATCGTCGGGGCGGTCGTCCTGCTGCTGTGGATCCCGATCAGGCAGCGTCCGGGGCTCGGCACCGTCTCCAACGTCTTCGCCGTCGGCCTCGCGATGGACGGCACGCTCGCCCTCGTACCGGATGTGCACGGGCTCGGCGCCCAGATCCCGTTGATGGCCGCGGGCATCGCGCTCAACGGTGTCGCCACGGGCCTGTACATCTCGGCGCGCTTCGGGCCCGGCCCCCGCGACGGGCTCATGACGGGGCTGAACCTGCTCACCGGCCGCTCCATCCGGCTGGTGCGTACGGCGATCGAGGTGGCCGTCGTCGTGACGGGCTTCCTGCTCGGCGGTTCGCTCGGCGCGGGAACGGTCCTCTACGCGCTGGCGATCGGCCCGCTCGCCCAGTTCTTCCTGCGCTTCTTCGCCCTCCCCGCGCCGGACGCGGGCAGCCGGACCGTTGCCGGGAGGTCACCACGAGGAGCGATACTTCCGCGGTGACCGCAGCGACTTCTGGACGCCATCCCTATCTGGACCATCCTTCGACGATCCCCTTCGCCCATCGCGGCGGGGCGGCCGACGGCATGGAGAACACGGCCGCGGCCTTCCGCCGGGCGGCCGGCGCGGGCTACCGCTACTTCGAGACGGACGTGCACGCCACGGCGGACGGCCGCCTGGTCGCCTTCCACGACCCGACCCTGGACCGGGTGACGGACTCCCGGGGCCGGATAGACCGGCTCCCCTGGAGCGAGGTGAGCCGGGCGAGGGTGGCGGGCAGCGAACCGCTGCCGCTCTTCGAGGAGCTGCTGGAGGAGTTCCCCGACGCCCGCTGGAACGTGGACATCAAGGCGGAGCCCGCCCTCGAACCTCTCATCGCTCTGATCCGCAGGACGGACGCCTGGGACCGGGTGTGCGTGGGCTCGTTCTCGGAAGCGCGCGTGGCCCGGGCGCACCGCCTCGGCGGCCCCCGGCTGGCGACCTCCTACGGGGTGCGCGGGGTGCTCGGCCTGCGGCTGCGCTCGTACGGCATCCCGGCGGCGCTCAGGGCGGGCGCGGTCTGCGCGCAGGTCCCCGAGAGCCAGAACGGCATCCGCGTCGTCGACCGGAGCTTCGTCCGCACGGCACACGCGCGCGGCCTGCAGGTCCATGTCTGGACGGTCAACGAACCGGAACGGATGGCGGCCCTCCTGGACCTCGGGGTGGATGGCATCATGACCGATCACATCGAGACGCTGCGCACGGTGCTGAGCGAGCGGGGGGCATGGGCCTGACGCCGGGACCTGCCGCGGCGGCACGGAACGATCGAGGGGGCGCGGCGTGAGCACCGGTACCGCAGGAACGGCGGATCCCGCCGGACGGCCGGCCGAGGCCGCCGACCGCAAGCGGGAGCAACGCGGCTGGTATTTCTACGACTTCGCGTGCTCCGTGTATTCGACGAGCGTGCTCACGGTGTTCCTCGGCCCGTATCTGACGTCGATCGCCAAGGCCGCCGCCGACGCGGACGGATTCGTCCATCCGCTGGGCATACCCGTGCGTGCGGGCTCGCTCTTCGCGTACTCCGTGTCGGTGTCCATCGTCGTGGCGGTGGTCCTCATGCCCGTCGCGGGCGCGGCGGCGGACCGCACGGGCCGCAAGAAGCCGCTGCTGGCGGCTGCCGCGTACACGGGCGCCACGGCGACGGCCTGCATGTTCTTCCTGGACGGCCACCGCTATCTGCTGGGGGCCTTCCTGCTGATCGTGGCGAACGCGTCGATCTCGGTGTCGATGGCCCTGTACAACGCCTATCTGCCGCAGATCTCGGCCCCCGAGGAGCGCGACGCGGTCTCCTCGCGCGGCTGGGCCTTCGGTTACACCTCGGGCGCGCTCGTGCTCGTGCTCAACCTGGTGCTCTTCACGGGCCACGACTCCTTCGGGCTCTCCGAGTCCGACGCGGTCCGCATCTGCCTGGCGTCCGCCGGGGTGTGGTGGGGCGCCTTCGCGATCGTGCCGCTGCGGCGGCTGCGCGACCGGCGGGTGGCCCCGGGCGGCGAGGGCGCGGTCGGCTCCGGCTGGCGCCAGCTGAGGGCGACGCTGCGCGACATGCGCCGTCATCCGCTCACGCTCTCCTTCCTGCTCGCCTACCTGGTCTACAACGACGGCATCCAGACGGTGATCTCCCAGGCCTCGCTGTACGGCTCCGAGGAGCTCGGCCTCGACCAGACCACTCTGATCACGGCGGTGCTGCTCGTGCAGGTGCTGGCCGTGGCGGGGGCACTCGGGATGGGGCGGCTCGCCCGGGCGTACGGCGCGAAGCGCACGATTCTCGCCTCGCTGGCCGTCTGGACGCTGATCCTCGCCGCGGCGTATCTGCTGCCCGCCGGTGCGCCGGTGTTCTTCTACACCCTGGCGGCCGCGATCGGGCTCGTGCTGGGCGGCAGCCAGGCCCTCTCCCGGTCGCTGTTCTCGCATCTGGTGCCGAGGGGCAAGGAGGCGGAGTACTTCTCGGCGTACGAGATGAGCGACCGGGGACTGAGCTGGCTGGGCCCGTTGGTGTTCGGTCTCTGCTATCAGCTGACAGGCAGCTACCGGGACGCGATCCTGTCCCTGGTGATCTTCTTCGTGCTCGGTTCGGTGCTGCTGGCGAGGGTCCCCGTACGGGCGGCAGTGGCCGCCGCGGGCAACGCCGTTCCGAAACGGATTTAGACGTTGAAGTGAAAGGCCGGTAGTGTACGCCTTTGGCCTGCCCGGAGGACCGTTACTGCGAGTGGAAGAAGTCAAACCGTTGGGTGACACCTTCGACCAGAGGTGACAAACCGGGCACCGAAGGGTAATCAACCCAGACATGGCAGCGGCACGACGGGCGACGCATGACCGGCAACGGGAATCTTTGCCGCCGACCGGACGTTGACCGGATGACGACGACAGCGACACCTGTCCTGTGGGCGACAAGCCCGGGAGGCACGATTCATGAGTGAGCGAGCTCTCCGCGGCACGCGACTCGTGGTTACCAGCTACGAGACGGACCGCGGCATCGATCTGGCCCCGCGCCAGGCGGTGGAGTACGCATGCCCGAACGGACATCGATTTGAGATGCCGTTCTCGGTAGAGGCGGAAATTCCGCCGGAGTGGGAGTGCAAGGCGTGCGGCGCCACGGCACTCCTGGTGGACGGGGATGGCCCCGAGGAGAAGAAGGGCAAGCCGGCGCGTACGCACTGGGACATGCTCATGGAGCGGCGCACCCGCGAGGAGCTGGAGGAGGTGCTGGCCGAGAGGCTGGCGGTTCTGCGCTCCGGAGCCATGAACATCGCCGTGCACCCGCGGGACAGCAGGAAGTCTGCCTGACCGCACACCGCACTGATCGAGCCGCGGGCCGTGACACAGAATCTGTGTCACGGCCCGCGGCTTTCGTCTGTCCGGTGCTCCCTTGCCGGCCCGCGGTTCTGCCTGTCCGTACGTTCTCGTCAGCCCGTACGTGCGCGGCGCCCCCGTCCGGGGCGCCGCGCGGGCACGGGTCAGCCGGCCAGCGGCGGGCGGTCCGCGCCGGGGCCGTCGTCGGGGCGGGGGCGTGCGGGCGCGCCGTCCTCGCGGATGACCTCGCCCTGGACCACCTTGCCGTCGGGGCGGTGGATACGGGCCTGCTGGAAGGCGTCGGAGAAGCCGCCAGGTGCCGCGGCCCTCATACGGCGCTCCAGGGAGCGTTCCGCGTAGCGGCCGAGCACCGAGCGGACCGGGGGCAGCAGGAGCAGGAGCCCCGCCGCGTCGGAGATCACGCCGGGGATCATCAGGAGCAGGCCGCCCAGCATCAGGAAGCCGTTGCCCTTGCTGCCCGTGGGGGCGGCGGCGGGGCCGGTGGACGCGCCGGGCTGCCCCGGCATCTGCTGGAGGGTCTCGGTGAGCGTGCGGAAGGCCCTCCGGCCCGCCCGCTTGATCACCGCGGCGCCCAGGACGGCGCTCGCGACCAGGATCAGCAGCACGGTGAACCCGTTCGCCGCGTCGGCCACCACGGTGAGCAGCCAGATCTCCAGCACGATCCAGGCCGCGACGCCCAGCGGCAGGAAGGTACGGGCGCGTGAGCGCCGTGGACGGTTCGGAGGCGGTGTGCCGGTCGTCATGCCCCCAGTGTGCCTGTACGCGCGTGCGAGCGGCGTAAGGGGGTGATCATGACGGCACCGGCACGGGGTCAGGAGCTCTTGCGGCCCAGCACCTTGTTGGCCCGGCCCGTGATGCCCCAGCCGGTGACCCGCCACAGCGCCTCGACGAGGATGTCCCTGCTCATCTTGGAGTCGCCGATCTCGCGCTCCATGAAGGTGATGGGCACCTCGACGACGTGGTACCCGGCCTCGACGGCACGCCTGGCCAGGTCGACCTGGAAGCAGTAGCCCTGCGAGGCCACCTCGTCGAGGCCGAGGCCGTCCAGCGTCGGCGTGCGGAAGGCCCGGTAGCCGCCGGTCACGTCACGCACCGAGAGGCCCAGCAGCATGCGGGAGTAGAGGCTGCCGCCGCGCGAGATCATCTCGCGGTGCCTGGGCCAGTTGACGACCCGGCCGCCGGGGACCCAGCGCGAGCCGAGGACGAGGTCGGCGCCCTTCAGGGCGGTGAGGAGCCTGGGCAGTTCCTCGGGCTGGTGGGAGCCGTCCGCGTCCATCTCGACCAGGACGCCGTAGTCGTGCTCGGAGCCCCAGCGGAAGCCGGCCAGGTAGGCGGCGCCGAGCCCTTCCTTGCCCTTGCGGTGCAGGACGTGCACCTGGCTGTCGGCCGCGGCGAGCTCGTCGGCGACCTTGCCGGTGCCGTCGGGGCTGTTGTCGTCCGCGACGAGGATGTCCGCGTCCGGAACGGCGGCGCGCACCCGGGCGACGATCAGCTTGACGTTCTCGGCCTCGTTGTAGGTCGGAATGATCACCAAGACTCTGCCGAGCGGGCCGAACTGCCTCTGACCGCCGTCGTTCACTACTGCCCCTTAAAGTCCGTACGCAGGTGCACACCATATCCAGCGCACCACGGCAGGACTCCGACACGGTCACGGGGTGGCTCGGTGCGCGCGGACAGAAGCGTGGAACTGCGGACAGAAGGACAGCACAGCGGATCACAGCACTGCGGATCGGGGCCCGGTGTCCTTCGGGCCGACCTGGGACCCGCTGGCTGCGGGTCGACCGAGAGCCGTTGTCTACTGAACCTCCGGGCCCCACCCGGGTCACACCTGCCGCCCAGCCGAAACCTTCCCTCGCCCCCGAGGCGCGAGCGCTGACCCTGGCTGCCAGCGGTGGTGCACCGGTGCGGCACACCGCCCCATGACCCAGCGGCGTTCGACGACTGCGTGGAGGTCTGACCGGTCGGACGTCCAGTGGTGGACCCGGCCGAACCTACCGGCCCGTGGGCGCTCTCTGTCAACAGCCGTTCGACCTGCGCTTTCTCCCGAAAGTGCCTGGTCAGCGCGGAGGACGCGCAGGTCGCGGCGGAGTCCCGGCGCCTTCGATCGGCGGTACGGAACATCCTCACGTCACTCGTTCGGCCTTACGTAGACGGTTTGTCCGAAGACCACCGTGCGCAGACAGACCGGAAGGTCCCCTCCCGGGGTGAGATCGGGCAGGCCGGGGGTGCCGGAGCGGGGGTCCGTGGACCAGCGCGCCACCCGGTCGTCGGGGGCCTGGACGAACAGTCCGCCGGTACGCCAGACGGCGTAGTCGGCAGGGGCCCCCGGCACGAGCACGCCCGCGTCGTCACGGCCGACGGCGCGCCAGCCGCCCCGGGTGTGGGCGGTGAAGCCGGCGCGTACGGAGACCCGGTGCCCGGGCGTGCCGTGGTGGGCCGCGGCCCGCACCGTTCCCCAGGGGTCCAGCGGGGTGACCGGGCTGTCCGAGCCGAAGGCGAGGGGCACACCGGCGCGCAGCATCGCCGCGTACGGGTTGAGGGTCGCCGCTCGCTCCGCGCCCAGGCGCTGGGCGTACATGCCGTCGGGGCCGCCCCAGGCGGCGTCGAAGGCGGGCTGGACGGAGGCGGTGAGGCCCAGTTCGGCGAAGGCGGCGACCGTCTCCGGGGTGAGCATCTCGGCGTGCTCCACGCGGTGCCTGGCGGCCCTGATCCGGGCGAGCCCGAGCGTCTCGGACGCGGCGCGCACGCCCTCCACGACGGCGGACACGGCCGCGTCGCCGATGGCGTGGAAACCGGCCTGGAGTCCCGCCTCGGTGCACGCCGTCACATGTGCGGCGATCTGCCGGGCGTCGAGCCGGGCGCCGCCGGTGTGCGGGGCGTCGGCGTACGGCTCGTGCAGGTGGGCGGTGTGCGAGCCCAGCGAGCCGTCGACGAAGAGGTCGCCCGCCGCGCCGATGGCGCCGAGCTCGCGGACCCGGGCGGCGCCCTTGGCGTCGTCGACGCGCTCGGCCCAGTAGCCGAAGACCCGGGGGCCGGGCTGCTCGGAGGCGAGCTCCAGCAGGCCCGTGAAGTCCTCCTCGTCGGAGATCTCGGGGCCGGCGCACTCGTGGACGGTTCCGATGCCGAGGGAGGCGGCGTGGGCCAGGGCGGCGCGCTGGGCCCCGGCCCGCTGCGCCGGGGTGACGGCACGGTGGGCCGCCGCGCGCACCGCGTGGTGGGCGTCGCCGGTCAGAGGGGCGTCGGGGTGGTATCCGGCCAGGCCGGTGACGCCCGGGACGAGGTCCAGGAGCGCCGTGGTCGCGACGGCGGAGTGGACGTCCACACGGGGCAGGTAGACCGCGCGGCCGCCGGACGCCTCGTCGAGTTCCGCGCGGGAGGGGGGCCGCTGCCCGGGCCAGCGGGCGGCGTCCCAGCCGTGGCCGAGGATCACCCGCTCCCCCGGGTGCCCTTCGGCGAACGCGCGTACGAGCTCAAGGGCTTCGGTGAGCGTGCGCGCGCCGGAGAGGTCCAGCCCGGTGAGGGCGAGTCCGGTCGACGTGGTGTGGACGTGGGAGTCGGTGAACGCCGGGGTGACCAGGGCCCCTTCCAGGTCGATCACCTCGTCGACGCCGCTCGCGAAGGAGTCCGCGGCCCCCTCCGAGCCCACCCAGGCGACATGGCCGCGTTCGACGACCATCGCGGTGGCGAAGGGATCGGCTGGGCTGTGGACGTCTCCACCGCGCAGCAGCACGGTGCGGTGTTCGCTCTGGGGGGCGGTGCTCTCGGTCATGGGACCAGTCTCGCGCCTGCCGGGACCGGTTCGGCGCCCGCCCCCTCCGCCACGGCGGACGGATGCCTCAGATGCGGGGCGGCCGGGCCTCGTACGGCGTGGAGAGGACGACGGTCGTACGCGTGGAGACACCCGCCAGCGTACGGATCCGGGTGAGCAGGTGTTCCAGCTCCAGGGGGCTGGAGACCCGCACCTTGAGGATGTAGTTCTCGTCGCCCGCGACGCTGTGGCACGCCTCCAGCTCCGGCACGCCCGCGAGGCGTTCGGCGATGTCGTCGGGTGCGCTCGGGTCGAAGGGTTTCACCGAGATGAACGCGGTCAGGGGCAGGCCGACGGCCTCGGGGTCGACGACCGCGGCATAGCCCCGGATCACCCCGCGCTGCTCCAGCCGGCGAACACGCTGATGAACGGCCGAGGTGGACAGGCCGGTGGCCTTGCCCAGGTCGGTGTAGCTCATCCGCCCGTCCTTGACGAGCAACTCCACAATCTGTCGGTCCAGCTCCTCCATGCGGATCAACCTATGGCCCCAGGTCCCTCCAGGCACAGTCGCGGGGGCCTCTGAAGGGCAGGTTCGAGGGGCATGTGACGAATGCCACAAGTTTACGGGTGGGTAGCCGACGACCTCGCGGTTACGGCCGACTTCGGACGGGAAGTGCTTGCTGTGGCCGAGGCCGTGGCGGCTTGCCGGCCCACCCGAGGGGGGAAGATCCCATGCAGAGCCTGAAGCTCACCGGACGTACCGAACCGGAGCCCGACGCATACGCGGATCCGGACGAGGACAGTGTTCCCGACGCGTACGACACATTCGAGATGTACCGGGTGATCTGCCCGGACTGCACCCAGCCGATCGCCCTGCTGGCGGACGAGGACGTCCTTCCCGAGCACGCGCTCTGCCCGACGCCGTGGAATCCGTTCGTCCTCACCGTCTGCCCCGGCACGGCCCGCGACGCCTCCCTGGCGCGCCCGGCCGACGAGACGCTGGAGGCCCAGGAGCAGGAGACGGCGCTGCTGCTGACGCTCCCTCAGGGACTCGACTGGCGGATGCAGCCCTTCTCGCACGCCGGCGGTCCCGGCTCGCGTCCCCGGCGGTACGTGCCGCAGGCGGGACGGCAGGCTGCCTGACGGCCGCCCGGCGGGCGTACCACCTCTGAGCGCACCACGACGGCCGGTCCGGCGTGGTGCGGACAGTTCACCGGACGGCCGGTGACCGCCGCACCCGGGAGGAACGGGCGCGCGAATCGGCCGGACAGTGACCCCGAGCCCCGTACGGGCGTTGTTTCTGTATGACCACCCTGCATTCGACGGCCGGCCCCACCCGCCGCCGTCTCACAGCTCCGGCGTCCGGAGAATCGGTTCCTCAGCCCGGATCGCCGCCCCGCGAGTCCGTGCCGCACTCCACCGACCCGCCCATCTACCGCGCCATGCTGCGCCATTGGGAGTCCACGGGCCGGACCATGCCGGGCCGCCATGACCAGGAGTGGAACCGGATCATGACGACACCCGTCTGGTCGGACCGGCCGGTCCGGGTCAGCGCGTCTCGGGACCCGCGAGGTGACGGGCGATGACCATCCGCTGGATCTGATTGGTGCCCTCGACGATCTGGAGCACCTTCGCCTCGCGCATCAGCCGTTCGACCGGGAAGTCGAGGGTGTAGCCGTAGCCCCCGAGTACCTGGACCGCGTCGGTGGTCACCCGCATGGCCGCATCGGTGCAGAAGAGTTTCGCCATGGCCGCCTGCCGCGAGAACGGCAGACCCGCGTCGCGGAGCCGTGCCGCCTCCAGACAGAGCGCCCGGCCCGCCTCGATCCGGGTGGCCATGTCGGCGAGCATGAAGCGCAGCCCCTGGAAGTCCGCGATGGGGCGGCCGAACTGGCGCCGCCCCGTGGCATATCCGACCGCCTCGTCCAGGGCCGCCTGGGCGACGCCGATGGCGCAGGCGGCGATCCCCAGCCGCCCCGAGTCGAGCGCGGACAGGGCGATGGCGAAGCCCTGCCCCTCCTCACCGATGCGGCGGTCGCCGGAGATCCGTACGCCGTCGAAGTGCAGCTGGGCGGTGGGCGAGCCCTTCATGCCCATCTTCTTCTCGGGGGCCGCCGCTTCGAGACCGCCGGCGTCGCCGGGCACGAGGAACGCGGTGATGCCCCGGGGTCCCTCCTCGCCGGTGCGGGCCAGCACGGTGTAGAAGTCGGCGATGCCGCCGTGCGTGATCCAGGCCTTGGTGCCGTTGAGCACCCAGTCGTCGCCGTCCCGTACGGCCTTGGTGCGGAGCGAGGCGGCGTCGGAGCCCGAGGACGGCTCGGAGAGGCAGTAGGCGCCCAGCAGGCCGCCGGCGAGCATCGCGGGGAGGTGGGCGGCGCGCTGCTCCTCGGTGCCGAAGTTGGCGAGCGCGTGGCAGGACAGCGAGTGCACGCTGACGCCGAGCCCGACGGTGAGCCGCGCGGCCGCGAGTTCTTCGAGGACCTGGAGGTAGACCTCGTACGGCTGGTCGCCGCCGCCGTACGCGGAGTCGTACGGGAGTCCGAGCAGTCCGGCCTCGGAGAGGAGGGTGAACACCTCGCGGGGGAAGACGCCCGCCTCCTCCTCGTCGGCCGCCCGGGGAGCGATCTCCTTCGACACGATGTCGCGTACGAGCTCGATGAGCTGCCGGGACTCCTCGGTGGGCAGACGGCGTTCCACCGGCTGCGGGGCAACGTCGGACATGACGGCGCTCTCCTCCCTGTCGGGCGTATGCGGCGGTCGCGCGCGGGGTGTGCGCGGTACCGCCGGGTTGTCCCGGGCGATGCCCGGAAATCTACGGCTCCTCGGCCGATCCTGCCTGCCCGGATCACGGGAGGCGGCGGCCGGTGGCTGTGGCGCGTCGAGTATGCCCGATCGGAGCGCGGACGTCACCGGTCACCTGCCCCTTGATCAGGGACATTGGTCCGAACCATTGACCCAACTGGTCTAGTCCTTCTACGGTCTCCCCCATTACCTCATCGCGTTCATGCCAATTCCTGGAGTGAACGCGACGAGATACCCCCACGCCCAAGCCCTCCCCCACGAGGAGCCACAATGACCGGACTTCACCGTCCCCGCGGCCGTCTCAGGGCGCTCGCCGCGACCCTCTGCACCGCAGCCCTCGGCGCCGCCCTGCTCGGCGTCGCCGGTACGTCCTCGGCGGGTGCCGCCCTCACGGCCGCCGCGCCGGCGTCCGCCGAGGCCGCCCCTGCCGCCGCCGGTGACAAGGTGGTCGGATACTTCACCAACTGGGGTGTCTACCAGCGGAATTACCACGTCAAGAACATCGAGACCTCGGGCTCGGCCGACAAGCTCACGCACATCAACTACGCCTTCGGCAACGTCCAGGGCGGCAAGTGCACCATCGGGGACAGCTACGCCGACTACGAGAAGGCCTACACGGCCGACCAGTCGGTGGACGGCGTCGCGGACACCTGGGACCAGGAACTGCGGGGCAACTTCAACCAGTTGCGCAAGCTCAAGAAGCTGCACCCCGATCTGAAGGTCATCTGGTCCTTCGGCGGCTGGAGCTGGTCCGGCGGCTTCGCCGAGGCCGCGCAGAACCCCGCCGCCTTCGCCGAGTCCTGCTACGGCCTGGTCGAGGACCCCCGCTGGGCCGATGTCTTCGACGGCATCGACATCGACTGGGAGTACCCGAACGCCTGCGGCCTGACGTGCGACACGAGCGGCCGTGACGCCTACGGCGACCTCCTGTCGGCGCTGCGCACGAAGTTCGGCACCGGCAATCTGATCACCTCGGCGATCACCGCCGACGGTTCGGACGGCGGCAAGATCGACGCGGTGGACTACGCCGGGGCGGCGCAGTACCTCGACTGGTACAACCCGATGACGTACGACTTCTTCGGCGCGTTCGCGGCGCAGGGGCCGACGGCCCCGCACTCCCCGCTGACCTCCTACCCGGGCATCCCCACGGAGGGCTTCAACAGCGACGCGGCGATCTCCAAGCTCAAGGGCCTGGGCATCCCCGCGGAGAAGCTGCTGCTGGGCATCGGCTTCTACGGCCGCGGCTGGACCGGCGTCACACAGTCGGAGCCCGGCGGCACGGCGACGGGGGCGGCCCCGGGGACGTACGAGGCGGGCATCGAGGACTACAAGGTCCTGAAGAACAGCTGCCCGGCCACCGGGACGGTCGCGGGCACGGCGTACGCCCACTGCGGCACCAACTGGTGGAGCTACGACACCCCGGCCACCATCGGCACGAAGATGGACTACAAGGACCAGCAGGGCCTGGGCGGCACCTTCTTCTGGGAGCTCAGCGGCGACACGGCCGACGGCGAGCTCATCAAGGCGATCAGCTAGCACCGAGGGCCATCAACGGGCCCTGGCGGGGTACACGCGCCACAGGGCGGGTCAGGGGTGGGGTGCCGGGCGGGCGCCCCACCCCACCCGTCATCGCGCCCGGCCGGGGCTCAGAACAGTCCGGCCTGGGTGACGAGCATGGCCAGTACGACGACGAGCGTCCAGCCGAGGATGTGCTCCAGGATCTTCGGCCCGTCCTGGGGTCCGCCGGTGCGGGCACGGCGGGCGTAGGCGGACTTCTCGGCTGCGGTCGCGGTCATGGCATCTCGCTCGGTCGTTCGGCTGTGGCGTCCCCCGGTGACCCGACCACATTGCCAGGGGATACGGGCGGCGCGGTAGAGATCCGGGTCACAGCGGCAGCCGGACGCGGCACGGGGAAGGGGCCGCAGGTCCGTGCTGGCACGGGATTCACGGCGGAGCGGCCGCACCGGATGTGCGCCATGCCATATCCCGCCCGCGCCCCGGGAAGGGCGCCCGCGGACCGATGCCGGTCATCCTGCCGATGCCCCCTCACGGGCCCGGCCGCCACCCTTCGGGGCATGAACGAGACAGGCGCGGCGGGCGCGGAATCCCGCTTCACAGTGCGCAGGGCGAAGGCCCTGCTGGTGGTGCTCGTCGCGGTGCTGGCGGCGGCGATGCTCTCCGCCGTACCGGCACGGGCGGAGACCGGCTTCCACGAGGTGCCGTCCTTCGGCAGCAATCCCGGCAACCTGAAGATGTTCGCGTACGTCCCCGAGAAGGCGCGGTCGGGCGCCCCGGTCGTGGTCCTCTTCCACGGCTGCGGGGGCTCCGCCCTGAACCTGGACGTCAACACCGGCTGGCGCAAGTACGCCGACACGTACGGCTTCACCCTCGTCCTCCCCGAGCAGAAGGCCGAGAACGTCGGCTCCGGCGGCCTGGTGCCGCACACGTGTTTCAGCGCGTGGAACCCGGCCGACCGCACCCATGACGGCCAGGGCGAGGCCCGCTCGGTGGTCCAGATGGTCGACTACATGAAGACCGCCCACGCCGCCGACGCGAACCGCGTCTACGCCACCGGGTACTCCGGCGGTGGCGCCGCGACGAACGTGATGCTGGCGGCCCACCCCGAGGTGTTCAAGGCGGGCGCCGTCTTCTTCGGCATGGCCTACGGATGCGCCGACAACGAGGCGGACTACTTCGAGACCGGCTCCTTCGCGCCGTGCCCCGGCCGCTACAACCTGGTGTCCCCGCAGGAGTGGGGCGACAGGATCAGGGGCGCCCACCCCGGCTACACGGGCGAACGGCCGCGTGTGCAGATCTGGCACGGAGGTTCCGACCTGCTGATCAACAAGAAGTCGCTGGAGAAGCAGCGCGACGGCTGGACCGACGTGTTCGGCATCCCGCGGACCCCCTCCTCCACCTCGCGGCCCGCCCTCGGGGTCACCAAACAGGTGTACGGCGCCGGGCAGGTCGAGACGTATCTGATCGACGCGATGGGACACGAGGCACCCGTCGACCCCGGGACGGGCATCGACCGGTGCGGCACCACGGGTCAGGGGCACGACTCGCTCTGCGGTCCGTACTACGCGTCCCTGTTCTTCGGCCTGAACGCCTGAGAACGAGCGGCTGGGAAGGGCCAGTTGGGAACGGGCGGCCGGCAACGGCGTCCGAGGAGCGGGCGCCCAGGAGGCCGTCACCCCGCGTGGGGTGGCGGCCCCTCGGCTGCTCCCCGCTCCCCGGACACCCGTCTGCCGACCCTGGCGGCCGTCTCACGCAGCCAGATGTGCGCCGCGTCGTGCGTGTGCACCGGGTGCCACCACATCGCCTCCTGGAGCGGGACCGCCTCGTACGGCGGCTCCAGCACCCGCACGGCGGCGAGGGGTTCGAGGAGGCGGGCCAGGCGCGCCTGGATCAGGGCGATGCGCCGGGTGCCCGCCACCAGCAGGGGGAGCAGCTGGAAACTGTCGACGGATACCTCCACGCGGGGCTCGACCCCGAGCATGCCGAGCTGGCGGACGGCAGGGGCGTCGTAGGTGCGCTGGTAGGTGACCCACGGCAGCCGGGCCAGGTCCTGGCGGGTGAGCCGGTCCTCGACGCCCGGATGGTCCTCGGCGACCAGGAAGACCCAGCTGTCCCCGTAGAGGTCGGTGGCGGGGAAGCCGCTGATGACGCCGTGCGGCATGAGCAGTCCGTCGGCGGTGCTCAGGAGCGTCGCCGTGTCGTCGACGACGGTGTTCGGTGTCTGGGTGAAGCGCAGACGGATGCCTGGGGCCTCCTCGTGCATGACCCGCGCGAGCTCGGTGCCGAACACGGCGACGGCGTAGTCGGACGCGATCAGCTTGAACTCCCGGCTCTCGCTCACCGGGTCGAAGTCGGCCTGGCTGGCGAAGAGCCGCTCCAGCACGTCGTAGGCCGTGGAGGTCCGGTCCAGGAGCACCTGCCCGAGGGCGGTGAGTTCGTAGTGGCCGCCGACCCGGGCGAGCAGGTCGTCGCCGAAGTGGCGGCGCAGCCGGGCCAGTGAGGCGCTCATGGCCGGCTGGCTCAGCCCGACGCGCTGCCCGGCACGGGTGACGTTGCGTTCCTCCAGCAGGGCACGCAGCGCGACCACGAGATTGAGATCCAGGCTGGCCAGATTCACGGAAGCTCCTCCTTTCGACAGGGCGCCGACCAGGGGTGAATAGGCGCGATGGATGACGATCATCCACACAATCGATTTCCCCGATCACTGGCGGCAGGTCCAGATTAGTCACATCGCAATCAGGAGGACATGTTCGTGAAATCTGAACCCGCGTCCGCGCTCTTCGCAGGACCGTTCGCCCTCGCCACCCTGTCGGCCCAGGACGGGCCCGCGTTCCCCGCCCTCGTCACCCCGGACGGCCTGGTGGCCGACCTCCGGACCGCCCTCGCGGAACCGGGGCTGACGGTCCTGGGTCTCCTGGAGGACTGGCCGGCGCGCCTGCCCCGGCTGCGGGCGCTGGCCGCCGACGGCTCCCTGGAGCGCGCCGCGCTCGCGGACTTCCGTGTGCACGCGCCGGTCGCGCCGCGGCAGGTCTTCCAGTCGGGCGCGAACTACCGGCAGCACGTCATCGACCTACACGTCGCCCACCGGGCTCCCGGCGACGAGCGGCCCGAGGACGAGCGTCGCGCCGAGGCGGCGGAGATCATGGACCGCCGGGCGGCCGAGGACCTGCCCTATGTGTTCATCGGCCTGCCGAGCGCGATCACCGGGCCGTACGACGACGTGGTGCTCCCCGCCTGGGCCCAGAAGCCCGACTGGGAGCTGGAAGTGGCCGCGGTCATCGGCCGGGCCGCGTACCGGGTCTCCGCCGAGGAGGCTTTGGAGTACGTCGCCGGCTACACGATCGCCAACGACCTCACCGACCGCGCCACCGTCTTCCGGCGGGACATGCCGCAGATCGGCACGGACTGGCTGCGCAGCAAGAACGCCCCGGGCTTCACCCCCCTCGGCCCCTGGATCGTGCCGGCCGAGTCCGTCGCCGACCCCGGGGACCTGCGTCTCGTGCTGAAGCTCAACGGCGAGACGATGCAGGACGAGTCCACCAAGGACATGATCTTCGACGTGGCGCGCGTGGTCTCGTACGCCTCGCAGTCCGCCCGGCTCCTCCCCGGCGACCTGGTCCTGACCGGCAGCCCGGCGGGCAACGGCATGCACTGGGGCCGGCTGCTGCGCGACGGCGACGTCATGGACGCGTCCGTCACCGGGCTCGGCGCCCAGCGCACCCTCTGTGTGGCGGAGGAGTCGTGACCTTGGACCGCGCGAATCCCGAGGCTTCCATCGCCGAGGCCGCCGAGGCGTACTCCAACTGGGGCCGCTGGGGCGAGGACGACGTGCTCGGCACCCTCAACTTCCTCGACGAGGCCAAGCGCCGCGAGGGGGCCGCGCTCATCCGGCGCGGCGTCAGCTTCTCCCTCTCCCAGAGCTTCGACATGAACGGCCCGCAGAAGGGCTGGCGCCGGCGCACCAACCCCGTGCACACGATGCTCGACACCGGCACGGACGCCGTCGTCACCGGGCAGGGCTTCCCGCACGGCCTCGGCGGCGCGGACGACGTCATCGCGATGCCCCTGCAGTGCTCCACGCAGTGGGACGGGCTCGGGCACATCTTCGACCACGGCAAGGCGTGGAACGGGCGCCCGGCGGAGAAGGTCGTCACCTCCGAGGGCGACCTGGTCACCGGCATCGAGCACATGGCGCCGCACGTGGCGGGCCGCGGGGTGCTGCTGGACGTGGGCCGGGCCATCGGCGAGGGCGGAGAGCTGGCTGACGGTTTCGCGATCACCGAGGAACACCTGACGGCCACGGCCGAGGCCCAGGGCGTGCGCGTGGGGCGCGGCGACATCGTAGTGGTGCGTACCGGGCAGCTCGCCAGGGTCCGCCGCGACGGCTGGGGCGAGTACGCAGGCGGTCCCGCGCCCGGGCTGTCCTTCACGGCGGCCGGCTGGCTGCACGGCACGGAGATCGCCGCGATCGCCACCGACACCTGGGGCTTCGAGGTCCGGCCCAACGAGTTCGAGCACGCCTTCCAGCCGCTGCACCAGGTCGCCATCCCCAACATCGGTCTGCTGATAGGCGAGATGTGGGATCCGGAGGCACTGGCCGAGGACTGCGCGGCCGACGGCGTGTACGACTTCTGGCTCACCGCCGCCCCCCTGCCGATCACCGGCGCGGTCGGCAGCCCCGTCAACCCGATCGCCGTCAAGTAACAAGTGGAACAAGGGAGTTCCCTCATGAGCACACCACGCAAGGTCCTGGTCGTCGGCGGCGGGGCGGCCGGCAACGCCGTGACGGTCCTGCTGCGCCGCGCGGGCGTCACGGTGGACCTGGTCGAGGCCAGGGACGACTGGAACGCGACCGCAGGGTCCGGCATCACCCTCCAGGGCAACGCCCTGCGCGTACTGCGTGAACTGGGCGTGTGGGAGCGGGTCCGGGAGTCGGGTTACGGCTTCGGATCGGTGGGCATCACCGCTCCCGACGGGACGGTCCTGCACGCGCAGGACGACATCCGCAGCGGCGGCGACGACCTGCCGGCCACCGTCGGCATGCAGCGCCCCCAGCTTCAGCGGATCCTGATCGACGCCGTCCGGGAGAGCGGCGCGTCGGTCCGGCTGGGCACCCGCGCCACCTCGTTCGAGCAGGACGCCGATGGCGTGACGGCCCGTTTCACCGACGGCACCGAGGGGCGCTACGACCTGGTGATCGCCGCCGACGGCCTCGGCTCCACCACCCGCGCCGCCATCGGCATCGAGGCCGCGCCCGAGCCGACCGGCATGGCCATCTGGCGCATCGCGGCGCCGCGCCCCGCCGGGGTCACCCGCACGGACCTCGCCTATGGCGGCCCGGCCTACATCGCCGGCTACTGCCCCACCAGCGAGACCACGCTCTACGCGTACGTCGTCGAGGCCAACCGCGACCGGGCCTCGATCCCCCCGGAGACGTACGCCGACGAGATGCGCGGCCTGGCCTCCGCCTACGGCGGCTTCTGGCCGGAGATCACCGAGTCGATCAAGGACCCGGCGAAGGTCAACTACACCTGGTTCGACCGGATGCTGGTCGAGGGCTCCTGGCACCGCGGGCGGGTCGTGCTCATCGGCGACGCCGCGCACTGCTGCCCGCCCACCCTCGCGCAGGGCGCCGCGCTGTCCCTGGAGGACGCCTGGGTGCTGGCGCAGATGCTGACCGCGGCCGAGGAGTGGGACGACGACCTGCTCCAGGCGTACTACGAGCGGCGTATCGCGCGTGTCCGGCCGGTCGTCGAGGCGTCCGTACAGATCGGGCGGTGGCAGCTCGACGGGGTGCGCGACGCCGATGTGCCCGGCCTGATGGGCCGCACCATGACCATGCTCCGGGAGCTGCCGTGACCGCGCCCACCATCGACGTACACGCCCATGTGCTGCTTCCCGAGGTGGAGGCGCTCGTGGCCGGGCTGCCCGGCCACGCCGAGGCCCGGGAGCTGGACGCCCGGCGCAACGGCCCCGACGCGCTCGCCGTCAGCGGCCCGATGGTCCGCGACCGCGTCCCGCAGATGACCGACGTGGCCACAAGGCTCGCGGCGATGGACACGCAGGGCGTGGACGTCCAGCTGGTCAGCCCCTCCCCCTCGCACTATCACTACTGGGCGGACGAGGACACGGCGGAGAAGCTCTGCCGGCTGGCCAACGAGGCGACGGCCGCCCACTGTTCCGGGGCGCCCGAACGGCTGCGGGGTCTCGGGCTCGTGCCGCTCCAGCATCCGGACCTGACGGTGCGCGCGCTCGACCACGCCCTGGAACAAGGGCTGGAGGGCGTGGAGATCTCCAGCCACGCGCCGGGGCGCGAGCTCTCCGACCCGGCGTACGAGCCCTTCTGGACGCGGGCCGAGGAGGCCGGAGCACTGGTCTTCCTGCACCCCTTCGGCTGCACGCTCGACGAACGCCTCGACCGGTGGTACCTCTCCAACACCGTCGGCCAGCCCACCGAGAACGCCGTTGCGCTCTCGCACCTGATCTTCTCCGGGGTCCTGGACCGCCACCCCGGCCTGAAGCTGATCGCCGCGCACGGCGGGGGCTATCTGCCCACCCACATCGGCCGCTCCGACCACGCATGGTCCGCCCGCACCGACGCGGGCGCCGGATGCGCGCACCCGCCCAGCAGCTACCTGAGCCGGCTGTACTTCGACTCCCTCGTCCACGACCCCGGGGTGCTGGACGCGCTGATCCGGGTCGCGGGGGCGGACCGGGTCCTGCTCGGCTCCGACTTCCCCTTCGACATGGGCTCCGAGGACCCGGTCGGCGCGCTGCGCGCCGCCGGGCTGTCCGGGACCGACTTCGACGCCGTACGCGGCGGCAACGCCGCCGCCCTGCTGCGACTCGCCTGACCTCAACGAGGAGGAACCATCATGAGCGCACGCCTGCTCACCCATCTGCGCCACGTCGACCTGGCGGTGCCCGACTACGACAAGCAGCTCGACTTCTACGGCGGTGTCTGGGGCCTCACCAAGGTCTCCGAGGACTCCGGGATCTCCTTCCTGGCCGCCGAGGGCTCCCCCGAGCAGTACGTCGTACGGCTGCGCAAGGCCGAGGAGAAGCGGCTCGACCTCGTCTCCTACGGCGCGGCGAACGCGGCCGACGTCGACACCCTCGCCGAACGGCTCCTGGCCGGCGGCGTGCAGCTGATCTCGCGGCCCGGCACGGTGGACACCCCGGGCGGCGGCTACGGCTTCCGCTTCTTCGACGTCGACGGCCGCACCATCGAGGTGTCCGCCGACGTCGAGGTGCGGCAGCACCGGAAGATCGAGGAGAAGGAGGCCATCCCGGTCAAGCTCTCCCACGTCGTCCTCAACTCCCCCGATCTCAACCGGACCCGCGAGTGGTACGAGCGCCACCTCGGCTTCGCCCTCTCCGACACCCTCAGCTCGCCGCACATGGGCGAGGTGATGCACTTCATGCGGATCTCCAACCAGCACCACTCCATGGCCATCGCGCAGGGCCCGCACACCGCGCTGCACCACGTCTCGTTCGAGATGCGCGGGATCGACGAGTACATGCGGGGCTCCGGCCGGGTCATGCGGGCCGGCTTCCGCAAGATCTGGGGGCCCGGCAGGCACATGGCCGGGGACAACACCTTCACGTACTTCCTCGACCCGCACGGCAACACCGTCGAGTACACCACCGAGCTGGAGAACCTCGACGAGGACACCTGGCACCCGCACGTCTACGACTTCTCCCGGCCCGAGGTCACCGACCAGTGGGGGACGGCCAACGCGATGAACGAACTCGTCGCCAAGGAGTCCTTCAACGACCCCGACCGCGGCGTCTTCATCGCCCCGCCGGTCTGAGCCACCCCCGGCCCCGGGGACGCGGCGACTGTTCTCCACCGCCGCGTCCCCGCCCCCACCCACTTCCGTCAGGAGCCGCACACCATGCGTTTCGCCGCCTACGAACACCAGCAGCGCCGGCGCGTGGCCGTCGTGGAGGAGGACGGCACGCTCTTCCCCCTGCCCGGCGTCACCTCGCTCGGCACACTGATCGCGGAGACCGACGGCCTGCCCGGGCTGCTCGCCGCCGGCGCCTCGGCGCTCGACGTGCCGCCCGGCCCGCACGTCTCCCAGGTGCGGCTGCTGCCGCCCCTCCAGCCCACGTCCGTGCGGGACTTCGTCACCTTCGAGGAGCACGTGGAAGGGGTACGCCGTGCCGTCGACGGCGTACCGGGGGTTCCCGAACAGTGGTACGCGGCGCCGACCTTCTACTTCACCAACCCGCACGCGGTCTTCGGACACGGCGATCCTGTGCCCGTGCCTCCCGGGTCGGCGGTGCTCGACTTCGAACTCGAGGTGGGCGCCGTCATCGGCCGCGAGGGCCGTGACCTCACCCCCGAGCGGGCCCGCGACCACATCGTGGGCTACACCGTCTTCAACGACTGGTCCGCGCGCGACCTCCAGTCCGCGGAGATGAAGGTCGGCCTGGGCCCCTGCAAGGGCAAGGACACCGCGACCACCCTCGGCCCCTGGCTGGTCACCGCCGACGAGCTGGAGCCGTACCGGGACTCCGAGGGGCTGCTGCGCCTCGCGCTGACCGCCGAGGTCAACGGCGAGGTGATCGGCAAGGACCTGCTGTCCAACATGAGCTGGACCTTCGAGGAGATGACCGCCTACGCCTCACGCGGCACCCGTGTCGTGCCGGGTGACGTCCTCGGCTCCGGCACCTGCGGCAACGGCGGCTGCCTCGCCGAGCTCTGGGGCCTGCGCGGCGAGCAGAACCCTCCGCCGCTGAAGCCCGGCGACACGGTCTCGCTGACGGTCGAGGGCATCGGGACGCTCACCAGCACGGTCGTCCCGGGCGTCGATCCGGTGCCGCTGCCCGCCGGCCGGCGGCGCGACAGGGAACGGCCGTGACCGGACCCGGCCGGCTCCTCGGCAAGGTCGTCGTCGTGACCGGCGCGGCCCGCGGCCAGGGAGCCGCCGAGGCGCGCGCCCTGGCCCTGGAGGGTGCCCGGGTCGTCGCCACCGACGTGGAGCCCCGGGAGGGCTGCCGGCACCTCGACGTGACCAGCGGGAGGGACTGGGCCGAACTGGCCGCCGAACTGCGCGGGACGTACGGGCAGGTGCACGGGCTCGTCAACAACGCGGGCATCACCTGGCGGGCCAGGATCGGCGAGGTGCGCCCCGAGGACATGGCGCGCGTCCACGCGGTCAACGTCACCGGCCCGCTGCTCGGCATCCAGCATCTCGCCCCGCTGATGCCCCCGGGCGCCTCCGTCGTCAACGTCGGCTCGTCGGCAGCCCTCACCGCCCATTACCCGGTCGCGTACACGACCAGCAAGTGGGCGCTGAGGGGCCTGTCGAAGACCGCGGCGCTGGAGCTCGGTCCGCGCGGCATCAGGGTCAACACCATCCACCCCGGCTACATCGAGACCGAGATGACCGCGTCGGCCGCACCCGCCTTCCGGGAGGCCAACATCCGCGAGACGCCGCTCGGCCGCACCGGAACCGTCGACGAGATCACTCCGCTGGTCGTCTTCCTGCTGTCCGACGCGTCCTCGTTCATCACCGGCGCCGAGATCCCCGTGGACGGCGGCCTCACCGCACACGGGGGCGTCAAGTCGGTCTCCGACGCACTGCGTGAGGGGTGATCAGGTGGACGCCTGGTCGCTGTCCTTCATCGCGCCCCAGCCGTGCCAGCGCTCCACCTCGATCCGCGCGGTGACCCGTGCGCGGACCCGGTCCGGGTAGGGCCCGCCGGTGTAGTGCCGGGCGATGCGGTCGATGTCGGCCAGGCCCTCGTCCTCGTACAGCTCGGTCGCCCGGCCGACGAGGGTGACATGGGTGTACCAGTCGTCCTTGTCGAGGACCGTGAGGGTCACCCGGGGGTCCCGGCGCAGGTGCTTCAGGCGTACCCGGCCCTCGTCGAGGCTGATCAGCAGGTGGCCGTCCTCCCACACGTACCAGGTGGGCGTGGACACCGGGGTGCCGTCCGAGCGCAGCGTGGCCATGACGGCCGGGTTGGGCCGTCCCAGCAGGGTGACGGCTTCGGAGGGCAGCGGGGGCTTGGACATGGGCTCCTTCTCCTGGTCGTTCGTGGACGGACCGCCGGCGGATCGCGGCGGGAGGTCCGGTGCCGAAGGGCGCGCGGCGGGCCGCACGCGCGCTGTCCGGCGGCGCCTTCGACGCTATACCCCGGTGGCCTCGGCAGCCCGGCGGGAGGGCCGCTCCGCTACCGGGCCCACGGGAGCCGGGCGGTCAGAGGGTGCCGAGGAGACCGTCGAGCGGTGCGGGTACGCGGTCGGGGCTGAGCGCCTCGACGAGGACCCGGCCGTAGTGGATCTTGCGGCCCTTCTTCGTGCCGAGGAAGCGCCTCAGCTGCTGCCGCGGGGTGCGGCCACGCTGTGCGGGCTGCTGGAGGAAGGTCTGGAGGGCGCGCAGATCGCCCTCCTCGCGGATGAGCTCCTCCACACGGGTCACGCCCAGCGCGCGGACGAGCTCGTCCTCCAGATCCGCCGCGCAGACGAAGAACCCCCGCTGTGCCGCTCCGGCACGCTCCAGGCCGCGGGTGTAGTAGGGGCGCTCCGCCTCGTCGCAGAGTCCGGTGAGGCACAGGTCCAGGCCGGGAGGTCCGAGGAGCTGGGCGAAGCGTCCGACGCTCATCGCGCCGCCCATCGCCAGGACGCAGATCCCCTCGGCCTCCAGGTCCCGTCCGCGGCTCTCGGCCAGGGCCTCGACCGCCGCGGCGTCGCTGGGCCCTTCGAGCAGGACCACCGTCCGTACGGAGAGCCGATCGGCCAGTTCGCCCGCGGGTCCGGCGGGGCCGCCGGCCGCCCACGCGGTGACCGCGTCCCGGAATGCCCCCATGTCAGCCATGGGACGAGTCTGCACCCTGCCCCCGCCCGTCCGGTATCGGTTTTCGCCGGGCGGGCGGGGCAGCGTGCGTGGGTCAGCCGATGGTCACCTTCCGCTGTGCGGTGATGGTCTCCGACGAGCGCGCGGTCGCGAAGGTGTACCGGCCGGGGAGCAGGGTCCAGCGGCCGGGCTGCCGTACGGCCAGGTCCCTCGCGTCGACCGTGAGGGTGAGGCGCCGTGACGCCCCCGGCGCCAGGGTGACCTTGCGGAAGGCGGCCAGACGGCGCGGTTCCGACGCCGCGGCGCCGGGCAGGGTCGCGTACACCTGGAGCACCTCGGTGCCCTCGCGGCGGCCCGTGTTGGTGACGGTGGCCGTCACGTCGACGGTCCGGGTGGCGGGGTCGTACACGGCTTCCACGGCTCCGTGGGCGAAGGTCGTGTAGGACAGCCCGTGGCCGAAGGCGAAGCGGGGCCGCTGCCCCTCGGCCTCGTAGAAGCGGTAGCCGACCGCGATGCCCTCCTCGTAGGAGACGGTGCCGCCGGTGCCGGGGTAGCTCGCGGCTCCGGTGCCGGGTCCCTGGGTCTCGTCGGCGGGGAAGGTGACCGGGAGCCGGCCCGAGGGGTCGCTGTCGCCGAAGAGGACGGCGGCGAGCGCGGTGCCCGTCGCGCGTCCCCCGTACCACGCCTGGATCACGGCCTCCACCTCGTCCAGCCACGGCATGGCGACCGGGCCGTCCGTGTTGAGCACGACGACGGTACGGGGGTTCACGGCGGCGACGGCCGAGATCAGCCGGTCCTGGTCGCCCGGCAGCCGGAGCGTGCCGTGGTCCATGTCCTCGCCCGCGATCCGGTTCACGAGGACCACGGCGGCGTCGGCGGCGCGGGCCGCCTTGACCGCGGCGGGGATCGGGGAGTCGGGCTGCCAGCCGAGGGTCAGTCCGCTGGTGCCGCGGTCCGCCGTGGCGTTGGTGTACGTCAGCTCGACGGTGACCGGGCGTCCCGCGGTCAGCACGGTGGCGCCCTGGAGCGGGTAGTCGTACGGGCCGAGGAAGAAGCGGCGGCTGTGCCGGGTGCCGGAGACGACGACGGCGCCGTCGATCCTCAGTTCCGCGGTCCCGGCGGCGAGCAGCGAGAAGCGGTGCGGTCCGGTGGTGGTGGGCACGAGGGTGCCGGTCCAGCGCGCCGACCAGACGTCCGGCAGCCCTTCCACGGGCGCGGCGGCGAAGTCGACGGTGGCGTCGGTGCGGGTCGCCACCGGGGTGCCCGAGGCGTCGGTGCCCGCGTAGTAGGCCGCGGTCAGTCCGGCCGTGCCGGTGGCGTCGCGGAGCACGGAGGAGGGGACCGGGGCGAGGGGCAGGTCTCCGCTGGTGCCCTGGGAGTGCGTGACCGCGACCTTGCTTCCGGCCCGGTCGCGGATCGCCTGCAGGGGGGTGGCCCAGGTCCCGGGGTCGACGTAGGTGGAGCCCGCCACACCGGTGACGGCGTCGGTGCCGGCGGGGCCGATCACGGCGAGGGACTTCAGCGCGGCGGGCAGCGGGAGCGCCGAGGCCCGGTTGGCGAGCAGGACCGTCGAGGCGACGGCGACCTCATGGGCCAGCTTCTGGTGCTCCGGGGTGCTGACGTCGTCGGCGGGGGCGGGCACGGGGTGTTCGAAGAGGCCGTTCGCGTACATCGTGACGAGGATGCGGCGGGCCGCGTCGTCCAGCCGTGCGTCCGGTATCGCGCCGCCGGTGAGTGCTCCCGCCGGGAGCTTCACCCCGGCGGGGCCGAGTCCGGCGAGGTCCATGCCGGCCCGGGCTGCGGCGACCTGGTCGTCGCCCGCCCAGAAGTCCGGCACGGTGTATCCCCGGAGGCCGATGCTCTTCTTCAGGTCGTCGAACAGGGCGGGGTGCTGGGCGGCGAACGTACCGTTGATCTTGGGGTACGCCATCATCACCGAGGTGGTGGGGGCGGCGGTGACGACGGTCCGGAAGGGCGCCTCGTAGACCTCGTGCAGGGCGCGTTCGGAGATCTCGGTGTCGGTGGAGAGGCGGTTGGTCTCCTGGGTGTAGCCGGCGAAGTGCTTGACGGTGGCCACCACGTTCCGGCTCTGGATGCCGACGGTGACGGCCGCGCCCAGCCGGCCGGCCAGCAGCGGGTCCTCCCCCATGCCCTCGGACTGGCGGCCGGAGTGCCAGGTCCTGCTGACGTCGACGGTGGGGCCGAGGAGGTTGTTGTAGCCCTTGGCGCGGCCCTCCGTGCCGATGGCACCGCCCATGCGGCGGACGAGGTCCTCGTCGAAGGTGGCCGCCTGGGCGACGGGGACGGGGAAGGCGGTCACGCCCTTCTCGCCCCGCAGCCCGGCCGAGGCGTCGGCCATGGTCAGCGCCGGGATGCCCAGATGGGCGACGGCGGCGAAGTCGCAGCGTACGAGGGACTCCTTCTCGGCCGGTGTCATCCGGGCGAGAAGGGCGTCGGCCCGGTCCTGCGGGGCGGAGCCGGGCGCGGCCACCGCCCGGTCGCTCATGACGGGGGCCATGCCCACGGCCATGGCCGTGAAGGCGGAGGCAGAGAGGAACGTACGTCGGTTCACAGCGGCTCTCCGATGAACGGGCGGCTCAGGACTCGGCCGCACGGGGGGAAGGGGGCCGACCGGGAGGTCAGGTTCCCGGCCGGCCCCGGCTCCAGGGCACGCACCCCGGATGCGTCACGTACACCGGGAGTGCGCTTTTCCCGGACGGGGAAAGCGATGGATCAGGCTGCTTTCCCCGCCAGTTCGGTGGTGTTCAGGACGTGGTCGCCCGCGTCCAGGTGGACGGGCGCACAGCCGGGCAGTTCGGCGGTGGCCCGGCAGCCCTCGGGAACGGTGCAGCGGGCCGTCAGTCCGGCCGGGGTCGTCTCCCACGACAGGGAGGCGGTTCCGTAGGGCGTCTCGTGGCGGGTGCGGGCCCAGGTGATCCCGCCTCCGGGCCGGGGCCGGAAGACGATGTCCCGGTAGCCGGGCCCGGCGGCCGTGATGCCCCCGACGACGCGGTGCAGCCAGTCGGCGACGGCGCCCAGGGCGTAGTGGTTGAAGGAGGTCATGCCGCCCGGGTTGAGGCTGCCGTCGGGCCGGAGGCTGTCCCAGCGCTCCCAGATGGTGGTGGCGCCCTGGGTCACGGTGTAGAGCCAGGAGGGGCATTCGGTCTGGAGCAGCAGGCGGTAGGCGACGTCGAGGTGGCCGGTGTCGGTGAGCGCGTCGCAGATCAGCGGGGTCCCGACGAAGCCGGTGGCGATCCGGGCGCCGTTGGCGAGGACGAGCTCGGCGAGCCGGTCCCCCGCCTTCTGCCGCTGCCGGGGGGCGAGCAGGCCGAAGGCGATCCCCACGGCGTAGGCGGTGGGGCTGTCACTCGTCATGCGCCCGGAGGGCAGGACGTACCGGCGGCGGAAGGCGTCGGCGACCTCGTCGGCCAGGGCGGCGTACCGCTCGGCTTCCGCGCCTTCCCCCAACTCTGCTGCGATCAGGGACAGATGGCGGGCGGAGTGGGCGAAGTAGGCGGTGGCGACGAGATAGCGGTCGGTGATGCCCGCCGCCGGGTCCTCGGGCGGGGCGGCGGGGTCGAGCCAGTCGCCCAGCTGGAAGCCGGTGTCCCACAGGCGGCCCGGTCCCGCGAGGCGTTCCATCAGCTCGACCCATGCTGTGGCCATGGGGTAGTGCCGGCGCAGGAGTCCGACGTCGCCGAAGCGCTGGTGGAGCGTCCAGGGGGTGAGCGTGGCGACGTCCCCCCAGGCGGCCCCCGGCTGGATCGGCGTCCACATCGGCGCGCCGGGGATGACGGGGACGTACCAGGGGATGGTGCCGTCGGGGAGCTGTTCCAGGCCGACGTCGGTGAGCCAGGAGTCGAGCATGCCCGCGCAGTCGTAGAGATAGCTCGCGGTGGGGGCGAAGACCTGGATGTCGCCGGTCCAGCCGAGGCGTTCGTCGCGCTGGGGGCAGTCGGTGGGGATGTCGACGAAGTTGCCGCGCATGCTCCAGACGACGTTCTCGTGGAGGCGGTTGACGAGCTCGTCGCTGCACTCGAACCAGCCGGTGCGGCGCATGTCCGTGTGGTGGACCCTGGCGGTCACGCTGTCCGGGGTCGGCTCGCCGGGCCATCCGGTGACTTCGGCGTAGCGGAAGCCGTGGAGGGTGAAGCGGGGTTCCCAGGTGAGCGGGCCCCGCCCGGAGAGGATCAGGGTGTCGGTGGCGTACGCCTCGCGCAGGGGGCGGGTGGCGAGTTCGCCGTCCTGGAGCACCTCGGCGTGTCTGAGGGTGACGGTGGTGCCGGCCGGGCCGTCGACGGTGACGGCGAGGCGGCCGACGAGGTTCTGCCCGAAGTCGAGGATGTGGCGGCCGTCCGCGGTGCGGGTGATGGAGACCGGGCCGGCCTCCTCGGTGCAGCGCACGGGTGGGCCCATCGGCGCGACGAGGGTCCCCGGGTCCCTGCTGCCGGTCCGTACGGGTGTCCAGTCGCCGGATTCCGTACGGTGCGGCGCGGACCAGTCCGGGTCGTGCAGCCGGGCGTCGAAGGTCTCGCCCTCGTACAGGCCGGAGGCGAGGATGGGGGCGGGTGCGGCGCTCCATGTTCCGTCCGTGGCCACGACGTCCGTGGTCCCGTCGGCGTAGGTGATCTCCAGCTGCGCGAACAGGGCCTGGTCGGTGCCGTAGATGTTGCGGGTGCCGCCGTCGAAGCCGTACGTACCGCGGTACCAGCCGTCGCCGAGCCATGCGCCGATGGTGTTGGGGCCCTCGGTGAGGTGCGCGGTGACGTCGTGGGTGCGGTAGCGCAGCCGGTGCGGGTAGACCGTCCAGCCGGGGGCCAGGGTCTCGTCGCCGACCCGGCGGCCGTTGATCTCCGCCTCGTACAGACCGTGTGCCGAGACGTAGAGGCGGGCGCGCGCCGGGGTGCGGTCGAGCCGGAAGTCCTTGCGGACCAGGGCCGGCCGGCGCTCGGCCTCCGGGTCCTCGTCCCAGCCGGCCCCGACGGGGACGGCCTGCCAGTCGGCGGGGTCCAGGAGGCCCGCTTCGACATGGCCGGCCGCGCTCCATGCCGAGGGCTCGCGGGTCCCCGGTGACCAGACGCGGACGCGCACGGCGACGCGTTCGCGGGAGGCCAGCGGCTCGCCGGGCCAGGGCACCAGGACCTGGCCGGGGCCGTCGACGCGGCCGGTGCGGTGCACGGCGCCGGAGCGGACGAGTTCCAGTTCGTACGCCTCCTGGGAACCGGTGCCGGCGGGCAGCGTCCAGGACAGGCGTGGTGCGGGGACACCGATGCCGAGGCCGTCGGGCAGGTGCTCGAAGGTCACCGGGGCAGGCTGAAGGGACATCAGAGAGGGGAGGCCTTCCGTGGGGGTGCTGGTGTGTCGGGTGGAGCGCGGGCGTCAGCCCTTGACCGCTCCGCCGGTCAGGCCCTTCATGACCTTCTGGTTCAGGAACAGGTAGATCAGGAGCGTGCCGAAGACGTTGATGCAGATGGCCGCGAACAGCGGGCCGTACTGGGTGGCGCCGAAGTCACCGGTGAAGTTGAGCAGGCCGACCTGGATGGTGCGCAGGTCCTGGCTGTTGGTGAAGGTCAGCGCGATGAGCAGGTCGTTCCAGATGAAGAAGAACTGGACCAGCCCGACGGTGAGGACGGCGTTGCGAACCATGGGGACGCTGATCGACCAGAAGGCGCGCAGGATGCCGGCGCCGTCGAGTGCCGCGGCCTCGAACATCTCGCGCGGCACGGTCTTGTAGTAGGTGGCCATCATGAAGACGGTCAGCGGGAGCCCGGTGCCGGTGTAGGTGAGGATCAGGGGCCACAGGGTGCCCGAGAGGCCGGTCTGGAAGTACACGGTGAACAGGGGCAGAAGGATCATCTGGGAGGGGACCATCATGCCCGCGAGGAAGATCAGCAGGGTCAGGCTGCGGCCCTTCCACACCATGATCTGCAGGGCGAATCCGGCCGCGGTGCCCAGCAGGAGGATCAGTGCCAGGGACGGGAGCACGGCCATCAGGCTGTTCTGGATGTACAGGCCGATGTTGCCGGTGGTCCACGCCTCGGTGTAGTTGCCCCACTCCCAGGTCGTCGGCAGGCTCCAGGTGGAGTTGTTGAGGTAGTCGTCGTTCGACTTCAGCGAGGTCAGGAACATCCACAGCAGTGGGTAGATCTCGACGATCAGCAGCAGGGCGACGACGGCTCTGCCCCAGACGCCCCGCGGGAAGCGGCGCCGCCGCCCGGGCAGGTGGGCGGACCGTCCGGCCCCGGGGCCGGCGGAGGGGGTCTTCGTAGGCGTGTCGAGGGACATGGGTTCAGCCCTTCGTGAGGTCGCGCCGCGAGAGGCGGAAGACGACCAGGGTCACCAACAGGCACACGACGGTCAGCAGCAGGGCGATGGTGCTGCCGTAGCCGTAGTCGCTGTAGGTGAACGACGTCTGGAACATGTAGAGGGTCAGGGGTGTGGTGCCGCTGCCGGGGCCGCCGTTGGTCAGCGCGACGATGGAGTCGAAGACCTTGAGCGTCCCGTTGATGCTGAAGATCAGGGACGACATCAGGACGGGGAAGGACAGGGGCAGGACGACGTGGCGTACGAGCCGCAGGCCGGAGGCGCCGTCCAGGCGCGCGGACTCCAGGAGTTCGTCGGGGATGTCGACGAGTCCGGCGAAGAGCAGGACGGCGTAGAAGCCCATGGAGCGCCAGACGTCCATGACGACCAGCACCCAGAAGGCGCTGCCCGCACTCGCGAACCAGTCGACCGACTCGATGCCGAGCATGTTCAGCAGGGAGTTGACGGGGCCGGTCTGCGGGGCGACCTGGAAGAGCTTCTGGAAGAGCAGGCCGACCGCCACGGTGGGCAGGACGACGGGGAAGAAGGCCAGCGTGCGCACGAGCGCGGAGGCGCGCTTGAGGACGAAGACGTACAGCAGGGCGAGCAGATAGCCCGCGATGACCTGACCGGCTGTCACGACGAGGGCGTACTTGAAGGTGAACCAGAGGGCGTCACGGACGGCGTCGTCGGTGAACAGGCGCTGGAAGTTGTCCAGTCCGTTGCCGGTGAAGCCGTCGATGGTGTTGCCCTTGGTGAAGGAGTACCCCAGCGACCAGGCCATCGGGACCAGCATGATGAGGGAGTACACGAGCAGGGCGGGGCCTATGAGGATCAGGATGGCCCTGCGGTCACCGAGGACGCGGTGCATAGGTGGTGTCCACTTCGTCTGAGGGAGTGCGGAGGTGGGCGGGGGCGGACCGGCTCAGGAGCGGCGCAGCCGGTGCGCGGAGCGCTCCTGAGCCGTGGTGCCCTTCGCTCACTGAGCGGTCAGGGCGTCCTGCACGGTCTGCATGAACTTCTGCGGGGCCATGCTGCCGCTGACCAGGGAGGCCGCGTTGGTCTGGCTGACCGTGGTGGCCTTGGTGCTGAACAGCGCCTCGAACCACAGCACGTTCTGCTTCGACGCGCCGATCGTCTCCCTGACCTGGGCGGTGACCTCGTTGGCGTCCTCGACGTCGCCGTTGACCTTGAACCCGGAGATCGCGCCCTGGTCCTTCAGCACGGTCGCGCCGTAGTTCTTGGCGATGCAGGACGTCCAGTCGCCCGCCTTGTCGTCGAAGGACTTCCTCGCCAGGGTGATGCCCAGACCGACGTTGGAGGGGTACTGGCCGATCGCGCCCTTGCCCCCGGCCACTGCGGGGAAGGGCATGAAGCCGACGTTCTCGGCGCCGACCTTGTTCTGTTCGGCGTCTGAGATGTTGGCCAGTGCCCAGCTGCCCATGTAGAACATGGCGGCCTTGCCGTTGAGGAACTGGTTCATCGCCGTGTCGTAGTCGATGGCGCCGAGGCCCTTGCCGAAGTAGCCCTTCTTGCCGAGGTCGGCGACTTCCTCGGCGGCCTTGACGTACTCGGGATCGGTCAGCGCGGCCTTGCCCTGGGCGACCTTCTGGAGCGCGTCGGGTCCGAGGCTGCGGTAGAGGTACCCGCTGATGAGCCGTGTGAGGGGCCAGCCCTGCTGCCCGGAAGCGGAGAACGGCTGCACGCCCTTGCTCTCGAGCTTCGCGGACGCGTCGGTCAGCTCGTCCCAGGTGGCGGGCTCGGAAATGCCGTTCTCGCTGAACAGCTTCTTGTTGTAGAAGATGCCCTCGATGTTGTACTCGTACGGCAGTACCGCCAGCTTGCCGTCGTACAGCGCCTTGACGGTCGAGACGGCGGCGGGCTGGATCTGGTCCAGGACGCCGAGGCCCTTGAGCTCCTTCTCCAGGTCGGCGATCTTCCCGGATCCTTCGAGCTGGTTCGTGAGCGCGGGGGCGTTGCCCGCGGCGAACTGCACGGGGAGCGCGTCCTGTCCGGCGAGGAGCTGGAGCTTCTGGTCGAGGCTCGCCTGCGGGACCGTCTCGACCTTCAGCGGCAGCGCCTTGTTCTCGGTCTTGCAGGCACCCTTGGAGAGGGTGGTGAGCGCGGTCTTGACCGTGGTGTTCTCGGTGACGCTCAGATAGCTGAAGTCCTTCGGCGCGGATGCGGAGCCCGCGCCGCTGCCGCCGCAGGCGGTGGCGAGCAGTGCCAGCGAGGCCGTCCCCGCGGTGATCAGACTCAGGCGCGCACGGGACGAACGGGGCATGCGAGGGGACACGGAAGACTCCCGGGAAGTATGGAGAGGAGGCGAGGGTGGAAGGCGGCGCGAGGGCAACGAGTGGGCCCTGTCGCACAAGGAGAGCGTGTAAAACGTTCTCTACTGAGATTGGGCAACACCCTGCACCGCTCCCCCGGCTCCGTCAAGACACAGAGACGTAACACCTCGGCAAGACGTCGGAAGACTTGACGACACCCAGGGGCTTGGGTGTAGACCGTTATACTCACGACTACGAGATCCGGAGCACTGACGATGGACCCGGCTGCGACACCCAGACAGAACAAACGCGTGACCATCACCGATGTCGCTCGGCACGCCGGCGTGTCCACCGCCGCGGTCTCCAAGGTGATGCGCAATGCCTACGGCGTGAGTCCCGCCATGCAGGAGCGGGTGAAGGCGGCCATCGCCGAGCTCGGCTACCGCCCCCACGCGGCGGCCCGCGGCATGCGCGGCCGTACTTACACGATCGGCGTACTCCTCGACAACGTGCGCAACGCGTTCTTCGCCGACATCCTCGACGGCATCCGGGACGAACTGCGCCGGAGCGAGTACACCGTGCTGATCGGCGCGGCCGGCTTCGCCCCGGACGAACAGGCCAGGACGATCCGGTCCATGGTGGACCGCCAGATGGACGGGCTGATCCTCATCGCGCCGGGGACCTCGCGCGAGGAGGTGCTGGCCACGGCCGCGTCCACGCCGACCGTGGTCCTCGGCCACCACGACGGCTCCGACACCCACGACTCCGTGGTCGACGCCGACGACATCGGCGCCGGCCTGGTCGTCGACCACCTGGTCTCGCTCGGCCACCGCGACATCGCCCTGGTCTCGGCGCCCGGCACCAAGGCCAACCAGTGGAAGCGGACCCCCGAGATCGTTCTGACCGACGGCTACCTCGCGGCCATGGAACGGCACGGGCTCGCGGAGCACGCGCGCGTGCTGCACGCCGCGTACTCCGACGAGGGCGGCTTCAAGGCCGGCATGACCCTGCTGACCGCCGAGAACCCGCCGACCGCCGTCATGACCGGCGCGGACGTCGCGGCTCTGGGCATCTACCGCGCGGCCCACGAACTCGGGCTGCGCATCCCCGACGACCTCTCGCTCGTCGGCTACAACAACACCGCCCTCGCCGCCCTGGCCACCGTCCAGCTGACCAGCGTCGACCAGGCCGGGCACATGATGGGGGCGACCGCCGCCCGCATGCTCATCGAGCGTGTGGAAGGCCGCAGGGACCGGGCCATGCGGACGACGATGACGCCACGCCTGGTCACCCGGGGCAGCACCGCACGGCCGAAGGGCCGCTAGACCGTGGACCCGCTGCTCGCCGTGGAGCGCCGGGTGGGCATCAAGGACGTCGCGCGGGAGGCCGGGGTGTCGCTCGGCACGGTCTCCAATGTACTGAACCGTCCGGAGGTCGTGGCCGAGTCCACGCGCAGGCGCGTCCTCGACGTGATCGGCGCGATCGGTTACGTACGCACCGAAGGGGCGCGGCAGTTGCACGGCCTGGCCTCCCGGGTCGTCGCCGTCCTGGGCCACGGTCCGGCCGATCCGTTCCTCACCGCGCTGGCCACCGGGGTGGAGCAGGCGGCGCGCGAGGCCGACCTCGGCGTCATGGTGTGCACCGGCGCCCGCGACCCGGCGGAGGAGGCACGGCACCTCTCCCTGATCACCTCGCACCGGGTACGCGGGGCCGTGCTGGCCTCGGCCGAGGGGATCGGCCGTACGGTGGCCGCCTTCCGCAGGAGCGCGGTCCCGTTCGTGGTGGCCGACCAGCACGCGCCCGAGCCCGCCGCCTGCTCCGTCGGGATCGACGACGCCGCCGGGGGCCGCGCGGCGGTCCGCCATCTCCTGGAGCGGGGACACCGCTCCCTCGCGTACGTCGCCGGCCCCGGACACCTCCGCCGGATGCGGGACCACCGCACGGGCACGCGGGAGGCCGCCCGAGCGGCCGGACTCCCGTCGGCGGCCCTGTGTGAGCTGTCCTGCACGGCCCCGACGGTGGAGGCCGGCAGGGAAGCCGGGCGCCGGGTCCTCGGCCTGCCGGACCGCCCGGCCGCCGTCCTCTGCGCGGACGACCTGCTCGCGCTGGGCGTGCTGCAAGCCCTGTACGAGGCGGGGCTGCGGGTGCCGGACGACGTCGCGGTGGTCGGCTACGGCGACGACGGCCTCGCCGCGTCCGCCGTCGTGCCGCTCACCTCGGTACGGCGTCCCGCCGTCGCCATGGGCCGGCAGGCGGGCCGGCTGCTCGTCGAGGACACGGCCGGCGAGGCCGGTCACGAGCACTGCCACGTCGTGCTGCGGCCCGGACTGGTGGTGCGCCGGTCCACGCGGGCGGAACCGGCACGGTAGTACGGGAGGGCGGGCGGGCAGGCAGCAGACACGGCGACGATCCGGGGAGCGGTACGGAAGGGGAACGCCGCACGGCGGACGGGCCCGCCCTGCCGGAGGCGTCCGTGCGTCGGAGGGGCTCGGCGCGATGCGCGCACGGCGTGGCACGACTATGCGCCCGTTTCGACCGGTCTGCCTACCCCTGCCGTGATTCGCATTCCGGATACCGCCGATCCAGCACGTGGATGGCGGGGCAACCCGTCGCGCGGGCAGCGGAGTTCACCGATGCGCCGGGCGGCGGCCCGCCCAAGGAGCCCGAGGAGGGGCCGCCGCCGGGCGCCGAGGCGTGGGCGAAACCCTGCTGTCGGAGCAGGACCACGCCGTCAGAACAGGACCACGCCGTCAGAGCATGACCACCGAGCGCAGGACATCCCCCTCACGCATGCGGCCGAAGGCGTCCTCGACCTCGTCCAGGGCGATCGTCTCGCTGACGAAGGCGTCGAGGTCGAGACGGCCCTGGAGATACAGGTCAACGAGCATCGGGAAGTCGCGCGAGGGCAGGCAGTCGCCGTACCAGGAGGACTTCAGGGCGCCGCCCCGGCCGAAGATGTCCGCCAGGGGGAGTTCGAGCCGCATCTGCGGGGTGGGGACCCCGACGAGGACCACGGTGCCGGCCAGGTCGCGGGCGTAGAACGCCTGCTCGTACGTCTCCGGGCGGCCGACCGCCTCGATGACGACGTCGGCGCCGAACCCGCCGGTCAGACCGCGGATCGCCTCGACCGGATCGGTGCCGCGCGAGTTGACCGTATGGGTGGCGCCGAGGGAGCGGGCGGTCTCCAGCTTGCGGTCGTCGATGTCCACGGCGATGACGCGGGCCGCCCCCGCCAGCCGCGCGCCGACGACCGCGGCGTCTCCCACGCCGCCGCAGCCGATGACGGCCACCGTGTCGCCCCGGCCCACTCCCCCGGTGTTGATCGCGGCGCCGATGCCCGCCATCACCCCGCAGCCGAGCAGGCCGGCGGCGGCCGGGGAGGCGGCCGGGTCGACCTTGGTGCACTGGCCGGCCGCGACCAGGGTCTTCTCGGCGAAGGCGCCGATGCCGAGGGCGGGTGAGAGTTCGGTGCCGTCGGTCAGGGTCATCCTCCGCTTCGCGTTGTGGGTGTCGAAGCAGTACTGCGGGCGTCCACGCCGACAGGCACGGCAACGCCCGCACACCGCGCGCCAGTTGAGGATGACGAAGTCACCGGGCGCCACTTCCGTCACCCCTGGCCCGACCTGCTCGACCACTCCGGCCGCCTCGTGTCCGAGGAGGAAGGGGAAGTCGTCGCCGATGCCGCCGTCGCGGTAGTGCAGATCGGTGTGGCAGACGCCGCACGCCTGCACCTTCACCACCGCCTCGCCCGGACCGGGGTCGGGTACGACGACGGTCTCGACGCGTACCGGTTCACCCTTGGCGCGGGCGACGACACCGCGTACGTGCTGGGACATGGAGGAGTTCCTCTCGGCTGGGGCGGGAAGGGGCGGAAGGGCACGCGCGGGTTCGCGCGGGTCACGAGCGCGGGGCACGAGCGCGGGTCACCGTGCGCGGGGCACGAGCGCGGGTCACCGTGCGCGGGGCACGAGCGCGGGTCACCGTGCGCGGCGTACGCGTACGGGAAGCGACGCCCAGGAGCGCAGGGTGTTGTTCAGGTGGCGGCGCGGTTCCCCGGCGAGTTCGAGGTGGTCGACGCGGCGGGCGAGCGCGGTCAGGAGGGTCTCGGCCTCCAGCCGGGCGACGTGCTGGCCGACACACTGGTGGATGCCCATGCCGAAGCCGACATGGCCCGAGGGGTCGCGGGTGAGGTCGAAGCGGTCGGGGTCCTGCCAGCGGGCCGGGTCACGGTTGGCCGCACCGAGGAACATGAGGATCTTGCCGCCCTCGGGGACGGTGGTGCCCGCGATGGTGACGTCCGTGGTCGCGGTGCGGAAGAACGTCTGCACCGGCGACTGCCAGCGCACCGCCTCGTCGAAGGCCACCCGGGCCAGTTCCGGGCGCTCCCGGAGCAGTCGCCACTGCTCGGGGTGGGTGGCGAAGGCGTACAGGGTCGCGGCCAGGCCGTGGACCGTGGTGTCGACGCCGGCGGTGAGAAGGGAGCGTACGACCAGGGGTGCCTGCTCATGGGTGAGGTCGCCCCGGTCGGCGGCGGCCCAGATACGGGCGCCGAACCCCTCGTCGCCCAGCGCCTCTCGGGCACACCGGTCGTTCACCCAGGCCGACAGCTCCGCCACCCGGTCCGCGTCGGCCTTCACGAGGTCGTTGCGCGGGCCGAAGGCGTTGAAGGCCATGTTCCCGTACGGCAGGAGGTTCTCGCGGCCGTCGGGGCCGAGGCCGACGGCGTCGGGGAAGACCCGCAGCGGAAACGCCGCGGCCAGCGCCTCCAGGGCGTCGAACTCCGCTCCCCGCTCGGCCAGTACGGAGTCGACGAGGCCCTCGGCGACCGATGACCAGGTGTCGCGCAGTCGGCGCAGCGCGGGCGGGGCGAGGATCTCGCGCAGGACCCGGCGGGGCGCGTCGTGGTGCGGCGGATCGGCCTCCAGGAGCAGGCTCGGCGTCCGCCAGGGCTTCTCGTGGCGGAAGTTGGCGAGACCGACGCCCGCGGCGGACTGGAAGCGCTGCCAGTCGACCAGTGCGGTGTGCACCTCGTCGTAGCGGGCCAGGGCGTGGACGTCGTAACGGGACAGGTGGACGACGGGGCCGGCCTCGCGCAGCGCCCGGTGCAGGGGTTCGGGGTGTTCGAGGTGTGCGGCGTCGAAGGGGTCGGCGTCACTGGTGGGCGGGAGAACGGCGGCAGCCGTTGTTCCGGTCATGGCGGCTCCAGCGGATAGCGGCTCGGGGCGGGGGCGGCTGGGGGCGGGCTCGGCCGGCTCGGCTCGGACCCGGGGTGTGGCGTGGCTCAGAGGTCCAGGACCAGGCGGTCCGAGCGGCAGCGGGACACGCAGGGGAGCATGCAGTCGTTGGCGTCCCGTTCGTGGTCCGCCAGGACGGAGTCCCGGTGGTCGGGCGTGCCCTCCACCACGGGGGTGAGACACGTGCCGCAGGTGCCCTGCTCGCAGGAGGTCAGCACGTCGGCCCCCGCCTGCCGCAGCGCCTGCAGCACGGAGATGTCGGGGGTGACGGTCACCTTCCTGCCGCTGCGGCGCAGCTCCACCTCGAACGGTGTGCCCCGCACGGGCCCGGTCCTGGCCGCTGCGGTGAAGCGCTCGGTACGCAGACTGTGGCGCGGCAGGCCGGCGCACGCCGCCTCGACGGCGGCGAGCAGGGGGCCCGGCCCGCAGCAGTAGACCTTGGTCCGGGCGGCCGGGCGGCTCAGCCACGCGGTCAGGTCGAGCAGGCCGCACTCGTCCTGCGGGACGAGGTGCACGCGGTCGCCGTGGTCACGCGCCAGTTCGTCCCGGAACGCCATCGACGAGCGGCTGCGTCCGCCGTACAGCAACTGCCAGTCGGCACCGGCCATCCCGGCCTGGCGGATCATGGGCAGCAGCGGGGTGATGCCGATCCCGCCCGCGATGAACAGATAGCGGTCGGAGGGCACGAGCGGGAAGTGGTTGCGGGGCCCGCCGACACCGACCGTGTCACCCGGCGCCAGCCGGTCGTGCACATAGGCGGACCCGCCCCGGCCCGCGGGCTCACGCAGAACGGCCACGCGATAGGTGTACGGGTCCCACCGGTCGCCACAGAGCGAGTACTGCCGGGTCGTCCCGTCGGGCAGCACCAGGTCGATGTGCGAGCCGGGCGTCCAGTCCGGCAGCCGCGCCCCGGCCGGATGGCCGAGGGCCAGCGACACGACGTCGTCGGCGACGGCCTCCTTGGAGCGGACCTCCAGCATCACCGTGGATGAAGCCTGTTGCGGGGCTGAGAACACGTTGTGTACGACCACGTCGTCGCCTCCCGTTCCTGGATTGCAGGAAGGATGCGCGTGGCCCCGGTCACACCGCGACCGCATTCTCACTCAGTGAGAGACCGGCTTCGTACGGATGTCACACGTCTGTCGCACGGCCTTCATCTGCCGGCCGGACCGCCCGGGGCCTTCCCGGCGCCGAGCGCGCGGGAGATGCCCCGCGCGGCCGTCCGCACGATCGGGACGAGCGCCTGCGCACCCGCCCCGTCGGGGACGATGACCGACAGCGCGGCCACCAGGGTGCCGTCGGCCCCGCGCACGGGGGCGGCGATGCCCAGGGCCTCGGCGTGGACATACCCCGGGCAGTACGCGTATCCCCGCTGCCGGACCTCGGCCAGCTCCGCGCGCAGCCGTGCGGGCGTGGCCGGGGTCGCGGGCGTGTAGCTGCTCAGCGGGCCCGCCAGGACGCGTTCCTTGAGGCCGGCGGAGCCGTGGGCCAGGAGGACCAGACCGCTCGACGAGGCGTGCAGGGGCAGCCGTCCGGCGATCCGGGTGTAGTTGATCACCGCGTCGGGGGCCGACAGCCGTTCGAGGAACAGGACGTCGTCGCCGTCGAGGACACTGAGCTGCACATGGTGACCGACGATGTCGTGCACGCCCTCCATGAACGGCATCGCGGAGTCGCGCAGCGACAGGGTCGGCGAGGCCCGTGTGACGAGCTCCCAGAGCCGTACGCCGATCCGCACCCCGCGGTCCTCGTCCCGGCTCAGGAATCCGTGCGCGACGAGTTCGGCGACGAGCCGTGAGGCGGTCGCCACGTGCAGCCCGGTCCGGCGGGCGATCTCGGAGACGGTCAGGGCCGGCTCGTCCTGGCTGAAGGCCTCCAGGATGCGGGCCGCCCGGGAGAGAACCGACTCCTGGTGGGGTGCCTTCATACGGTCAGTTCCGGTGTCGGGGAGGGTGTCAGGGGGGCGGCCGTCAGCCGGGAGGAGCGGCCGTCAGCCGGTGTGGCGGATGCGGAAGCGGTCCGGGGCCGCCGGATCCCGGTCCACGACCTGGACCGGTACCCCTGAGCACTGCCAGACCGTGCCGTGCGGCGTACGGGAGAACCGGATGCGCCCCCGCGTGCCTTCGACGTCGACGCCCGGCCAGGACTCGGCGATGCGCGCCCGGTCCGCGCCGTGGGACCGCAGCAGACCGGCGAGCACGGTAACCGTGTCGTAGCCCTCGAAGGCGACGAAGGAGGGCTCCTCGCCCAGCCGTTCACGGAGGGCCGCTCCCACGCGGGCGCCGAGGGGGCCGAGTTGTCCGGGGAGGTAGCGCAGGAACGGGATCGCGGTGCCGTCGTCGCCCAGCGCCGCCGCCCATCCGGCGAACTCGGGCTGCCCGGCGGGGGCGCCGATCAGGACACCCGCGAGTCGCGCGTCGCTCCGGACGGACCTGACGACGGACACCGCGGACTCCGTGTCGCCGATCAGGAGGAGGAGGGCCGTCGCGCGGTCGGCGACGAGTGCGTCGCACAGCCGGGAGGGATCGAGCGTGCGCATGTCGAACTCGACGAGGGTGCCGCCGCGTGCGGCGAGGTGCTCACGCAGCACGCGGGTCCCGGACGCCCAGTAGACGTTCGGCACGGCCGCCACGGCTGTTCGGCTGTGGCCCTCGCCGATGAGGAAGTCCGCGTACACGCGCCAGCCCTGGGACTGCGGCGGAGGGAGGCGCGCGACCCAGTCCGTCGGCCGGTCGGTGAGCGCGTCGAGCACAGCCGACGAGCAGAGGAACGGCAGGCCGAGGGCGTCGGCCCTGGCAGCGGCGGCGCGGGCGACGACGCTGTGGTACTCCCCCGCCAGAGCGGCCACGCCCAGGCCGGCCAGTTCGTCCACGGCCGCCACGGCTCGCTGCGGATCGGCGGCGGTGTCCCTGACCAGCAGTTCGAGCGGCCTGCCGGCGATCCCCCCGGCTCCGCCGACCTCGTCCACGGCCAGCTCGAGTCCGGCGAGCAGGTGCCGGCCCGCCTCGGACCAGCCGGGCCGGCTCAGCGGAACGAGAGCACCGATCCGGACGGGCGGTTCGTCGGTCCGGCCCGTCATGGGGGCGGAGGGCGGCGTATTCATGCGTCGGCGTCTCCCGGGTGGCGGTCCTGGCTTCCGCCCGGATCGCGGCGTGAACGTCAGTGGCGCAGAGAGTAGCCGAGCCGGGTTTCCGGGCGGCGCCGGGGCCGGGGCCGACGAGGTGGGACAGACCGTGCGGCCACGCCTCCGGCTCCACGGCGAGCAGGACCGGCACCATCGGTGCAGGTGAGCGGGCCGGCCACCGGGGCGCACGCTGTTTTCTACAAGCGCGTAGAAGAATAGAGTTGCCCGGACCAACCGCGACACGCTCGGCGCGATGGCCGGGAACCCTGTTTCGGTCCGCACCGTTTTGTATATGCACGCCTAGATGAGGAGCCCTCACTTGTCCGCCAGATCGACGGACCCCTCGGGACACAGTCCCCGACCATCCCGCCCAGCACTTCCTGAGCACGGCACGCGGCGGGGTGGTGTCCGATGAGTGCCGCGCAGGCCTGGCTGGGGGTGCTGTCCGTCTTCGTGCTCACCGCGGGCACGGGCTACTTCGTCGCCCAGGAGTTCGCCTACGTCTCCGCCGACCGGCTCGCGCTCGCCCGCGAGGCCGAGCGCGGCGACAGGAAGGCCGCCCGCGCGCTGAGCGTGCTGAGCCGGCTGTCGTTCATGCTGTCGGGCGCCCAGCTCGGCATCACCGTGACCGGACTGGTCGTCGGCTTCATCGCCGAGCCGTCCGTCTCCGCGCTGCTCAGGCCCGCGCTGTCCGGCCTCGGCATCCCCGACGGTGCCGTGAGCGGCATCTCCGTGGTGCTCGCGTTCGTGCTGGCCACCGTGGTGCAGATGGTGCTCGGCGAGCTGGCACCGAAGAATCTCGCCATCGCCGTCCCGGAGCGACTGGCGAAGGCACTGGCCGGTTCCACGCTGGCCTACCTCAAGGTGGTCGGCCCGGTCGTGCGGATCTTCGACGGGGCGGCGAACAGGCTGCTGCGGAAGGTCGGCATCGAGCCCGTCGAGGAGCTCCACCACGGGGCCACCCTGGAGGAGCTCGGCCATCTGATCGGCGAGTCCCACGAGCAGGGGCAGCTGCCACGCGGCACGGCCGAACTCCTGGACCACGCCCTGGAGTTCTCCGAGCGGACGCTGCACGCCGTGATGGTGCCGCGCGCCGACGCCGTCTTCGTACGCAGGGACGCCACGGCCGCCGAGGCGATCGGCCTGATCGGCACGTACGGCCACTCCAACTACCCGGTCCTCGGCGACCACCCCGACGATGTCGCGGGGGTGCTGGGCGTGCGGGAGCTGATGGGCCTGCCGGCCGGCCGGCTCGCCGGGGCCACCGCGGGCACGGTGGCCCGTGGGGCGCTGCTGCTGCCGGACACCCTGCCCCTGCCGGGCGCCGTGGCGCGGATGCGGGAGCGGGACGACGAGTTCGCCGTGGTCCTGGACGAGCACGGCGGTGTCGCCGGTGTGGTCACCTACGAGGACATCGCCGAGGAGCTGGTGGGCGACATCGCCGACGAGTCGGACACGGTCAAGGAGGTCGCGGTCCCCGACGGCGGCGGCTGGATCGTGGACGCCGGGCGCCGCCTGGACGAGGTCGCCGAGATCACCGGGATCGAACTGCCCGCCGACGAGGACTACGAGACCGTGGCCGGCCTGATCATCGACCGGCTGGGACGTTTTCCGGCCATCGGTGACCACCTCACGGTGGTGCTCTCCGACGGCGCGGTCGCGGCCGTCGACGTACGCGCCCTCGACCGGCACGTGCCGGACCGCATCCGGATCGAGCGACTGGCCGAGCAGCCGGAGGAGCGGGCATGAGTTTCCCGATGGCGGTCTTCGTCACCGTGCTGCTGCTGGTCGGCAGCGGATTCTTCGTGGCGGCCGAGTTCGCGCTGGTCGCCGCCAAGCGGCACCGCATGGAGAAGGCCGTGGCCGAGGGGCAGCGAGGCGCCAAGGCGGCGCTGGCGGGCATGCGCGAGCTGTCGCTGATGCTGGCGGGCGCACAGCTCGGCATCACGGTGTGCACGCTGGGCCTCGGCTCGGTGTCCAAGCCGGCGATCTCCCATGAACTGGACCCGCTGCTGCGTGATCTGGGACTTCCCACCGCGCTCAGTTACGGCGTCGCGTTCGCCGTGGCGATGATCGTCGTGGTGTTCCTGCACATGGTGCTCGGTGAGATGGCGCCCAAGTCCTGGGCCATCGCCCATCCCGAGCGGTCCGCGATGCTGCTCTCGCCGCCCTTCCGGAGCGTCGTGAAGGTCGTGCGCCCCCTGATCTGGGCGCTCAACCGGATGAGCAACGCCCTGGTGAGACTGTGCCGGGTGGCCCCGCGCGACGAGCTGACCTCGGTGCACAACCGGGAGCAGCTGACCCACCTGGTGGCGGAATCGGAGCGGCTCGGCCTGATCAGCGAGACGGACTCCGGGCTGCTGACCCGTTCGCTGACCGAGCCGGAGACCCCGGTGCGGGAGCTCTGCGTCCCGGCCGCCGACATCTCCGCCGTGGACGGCGCCGCGGACGCGGAGGACATCCTGCGCGTCGCCGCGGAGACCGACCGGACCCGGCTGCTGGTCCACCGGCACGGAGAGGTCCTCGGGTCGGTGCACGCCCGTGACGTCCTCGTGGCGCGCGCCCAGGGCCGGGCCACCGTCGCCGCCGAACTGGCGCGGCCCATGCCCGAACTCGACCAGGACGCCACGGTCGCCGAGGCGATCGAACTGCTGCGCAGGCGCCGTGCCTCGCTCGCCGTCGTCCGGGACGGCGAGGGGCGTCTCACCGGCATGGTGAGCCTGGACGACCTGCTGGCCCGTTTCCTCCAGCCGCAGGGGGCGTAGCCGGGTCCGCGTGGGCGTCCCGGCCCGTGCCGGGGCGCCCACCGGCCATGTCAGTTCGCCGTCAGCGCGGGGACACTAAGGTCTGTCCGGTGGCTGTGCCGGGTGACGAAGGGCGATGAGACGGTGTCGGTTTCCTCTGTGGAGCATCGGCCCTTGGCCCGGAGGCGGTTGATCTGCTTCCCGCACGCGGGCGGTTCGCCGTACGCGTTCCGCGGCTGGGGAGCCGGGATCGACGACTGCGAGACGTACACGGTCTGCTACCCCGGTCGTGCGGAGCGGATCGCGGAAGCGCCGCCGGACGATCTGCGGACCATGGCCGGGGAGATCGCGGACGAGATCCGCTCCTCCCCGGACGACCGGCCGACCGCGTTCTTCGGCCACAGCATGGGCGCGATGGTCGCGTTCGAGACCGCCCTCGCCCTGGGACGGGCGGGAATCCGGCTCTCACATTTCTTCGCCTCGGGTTCTCGCGCGCCGCATGTGATGGTTCCCGCAGCGGACCCGCGGGCCAAATGGGACGACGCGTCCGTCGGAGCCGCGATTCTCGCTCTCGGCGGCACGGATGCCGCGCTTCTGGACAATCCCGCTTTCACGGAAATCGTGATGCCGTACATAAAGGCTGACTTCAGAATGCTGGCCGCCTACGCCAGCCGTGGTCCGGCCGTGCTCGACTGCCCGGTCACCGTGCTCGTCGGCGAGGACGACCCTCAGGTCGACGCGGACCAGGCGGCCCAGTGGCGGGTGGTGTCCCGGGCCGGTTGCGCCGTGCACACCGTGCCCGGGGGGCATTTCTACCTCGCGGACGCGGCGCCGTTCGGCATCATCACCCGGTCGTGGACGCCGGGCGGGGTGTCCGGTCCCTGTACATCTCCGCCAGCAGGAACGCGAGATCCAGCGACTGGGTGTGGTTGAGCCTGGGGTCGCAGGCCGTCTCGTAGCGGTGGTGCAGGTTCTCGGCGAGTACGGCGTTGCCGCCGCCGACGCACTCCGTGACGTCGTCCCCGGTGAGCTCCATGTGCACGCCGCCCGGGTGGGTGCCGAGGGCCCGGTGCACCTCCACGAAGCCCCGGACCTCGTCGAGGATCGCGGAGAAGTTCCGGGTCTTGTGGCCGCTGGGGGCGGTGATGGTGTTGCCGTGCATCGGGTCGCTGACCCAGCAGACCTGGGCCCCCTCCGCGCGTACCTTCTCCACCAGGACCGGCAGTACGTCACGCACGCGGTCCGCACCCGCGCGCACCACGAACGTCAGCCGGCCGGGCTCGCGCAGCGGGTCGAGCCGGTCCATCAGCGCCAGTACGGAGTCGGGTGTGGCGGTGGGGCCGAGCTTGACGGCGACGGGGTTGTCGATCCGTGAGAAGTACTCGACGTGGGCGCCGTCGATGTCGCGCGTCCGCTCCCCGATCCAGAGCAGATGGCCGCTGGTGGCGTAGGTGCGTCCGGTCTCCTCCTCCGTCCGGGTGAGCGCGGCTTCGTAGTCGAGGAGCAGGCCCTCGTGCCCCACGAAGAACTCCGCCGACGACAGCTGCGAGGTGTCCACGCCGCAGGCCCGCATGAAGGCGATGCTGCGGTCGATCTCGTCGGCGATCGCCTCGTAGCGGGCACCTGCCCCGGAGTTCGCGACGAAGCCCCTGTTCCACGCGTGCACCTGGCCGAGGTCGGCGAATCCTCCCTTGGTGAGGGCGCGCACCAGGTTGAGGGTGGTCGCCGACGCCTCGTACATCCGCTTGAGCCGCCAGGGGTCGGGGCGGCGTGACTCAGGGGTGAAGTCGATGCCGTTGACCGCGTCGCCCCGGTAGGAGGGGAGTTCCACGCCGTCACGCCGTTCGACGGGACTCGATCTCGGTTTCGCGTACTGTCCGGCCAGTCGTCCGATCTTCACCACGGGCAGACTGGTCGCGTGGGTCAGCACCACCGCCATCTGCAGGAGCGTCCTGATCTTCCCGTGGATCGCGTCGGCCGTCAGCCGGTCGAAGGTCTCCGCGCAGTCGCCGCCCTGGAGCATCAGCGCCTCGCCCCGGGCCACCGCTGCCATCCGGTCGCGCAGCAGGTCGCATTCGGCGGCGAAGACCAGGGGTGGCGCGGTGCCGAGGGCGTCCGTGACGCGCCCCAGTTCCCCGGCCTGGGGCCAGGTCGGCTGCTGGGCCGCTGGAAAGGAACGCCATGAGCTGGCGGGGGCGTTACTCATCTCGATTGCCTTTCATCGCCGGTATTTCACTCCAGCTGAATGCTCGGCCGTGCCCCGGGTCAAGGTTTTTCGAAGTGGTCCGCACAAAGGGCGGCCAATTGGTCTGGCACCGGTGTACGGGCTGCTGTTTCTCTGAGTTCGGAGACGGGAGAACGTGCGCGTTCCGGCCGTTGGCAGTCGATTCACAGGGGGTTCATCATGGAGACGGCACGACGGGTCGAGGTCCGGGTCACCACCGCGGGGCTCCCGCCCCACGATCCTCTGGAGCTGTACGAGCGGCTGTGCGCGGAGGCCGGCGATCAGCAGGTCTTCCTGCTGGAGAGCGCCGGCGAGGCGGGCCCTGCGGGCAGGGAGGCCGTCGTGGGTGTCAACCCGGTCGCGGAGATACGGGTGTTCGCGCGGCACGTCGAGATCGACGGTGCTCCCGGGCTCGTGGAGGAGCTCTCGCGGGCGGCCGAGCGGGCCGGGCTGGCCCCTGAGGGGCCGTCGTCGGGGACCGTGCGGCTGGCGCTGCGGGACCGTGACGAGATCTGGCGGCTGCTGCCCGCGGCGCAGGACCTGTTCGCCGTGGACACGGACGTCCCGGGGACCGAGTACGCCTTCGGGTTCCTGACCTCGCTGGCCTACGAGGCCGTCTGGCACGTGGAGGAGCTGCCGGTGCGCGAGGACCCGGCACGCGGTCCGGACATGACCCTCACCCTGTTCCGCGACACCGTTCGGTACGCCCACGGCAGCCGCTCGGCGCGGTTGCTGACGGCGTCGGGCCCGCTCCTCGGCGACCGGCGGGTCGGCCCGGAGCGGGTGGCGGAGCTGGCGTCGAAGGCCGCGGACGCCGTTCCCGCCCCGGTGCCCGCCGCTCCCGAGCCGCACTCGGTGCGGGACAGTGTGAGCCGTGGGACGTTCCTGGGCTGGGCGGAGCGCTGCCTCGAACACATCAGGGTCGGTGACATCTCCTCGCCCCGCTGCCGGGCAGCGTCGGGGAGATGGCGGCCCGGTACGCCGAGATCATCCGGGAGATCCAGCCGTCGGGCCCGTACCACCTGCTGGGCTGGTCGTTCGGCGGCTGCCTCGCGCACGAGGTGGCGGTGTGCCTCCGGGAGGGCGGGGGTGAGGTGGCGCTGCTCGCGGACCTCGACTCGTATCCGCGCGGTGCCGAGGAGGAGGTGGGCGACGACCAGACCCTGCTCGGCTGGGTCATCGAACTGGTCGGCCAGGACGCCTCGCGGTTCGCCGGACGCGAGCTGACTCCGGACGACGTGGTCGCGGCGCTCCGCGAGGGCGGGAGCCCGATGGCCGCCCTCGGTGAGGAGAAGGTGCTGGCCATGCTGGAGACGATGCGCAACAACGGACGGCTGATGAGCCGGTTCACACCGCGCGGCTTCACGGGCCGCATGCAGCTCTTCGTGGCGTCCGCGAACCTCTCCGAGTCCGAGGTCGCCGAGCGGGCCGCGCTCTGGGAGCCGCACGTGGAGGGCCCGGTGGTCGTCCACCAAGTGCCCTGCGGTCACGACTACATGATGCACCCGGAGCCGCTCGCACTCGTCGGCTCGGCCCTCGCGGCGGAGTTCCAGCGGCTCCGGATGGCCTCCGCCCTGCGCGAGGGCGGGACCTCGTGACCCTCACCACCACCGCGCGGGAGCCGGCGGCGCCGCCCGCGGCCTCCGGGCCCCTGGGACGGCTGCGGCACGGCGGGTCGGAGGTGCTCGCGGTCGCGGGACGCAGACTGCGGCATCTGCGCAGGGCGCCCGGACGGTTCCTGGGCATCACCCTCAACCCGCTGCTGACCATGCTGGTCCTCGGCTTCCTGCTGGAGAAGTCCCTCGTCGTCCCGGGCGGGGGGAGCTACCAGGAGTACCTGTTCGCCGGCGCGGCCGTGCAGGGCGGCCTCGCCGGCGTGGGGCCCACGGCGATCGCGGTGGCCAACGACCTCAAGGGCGGCATCATCGACCGGTTCCGCTCCATGCCGGTGGCCCGTTCCAGCATCCTCCTGGGGCACACGCTCGCCGATTTCCTGGTGGGGCTGGCCGGCCTCGTGGTGGTCACCGGCTTCGGGCTGCTGCTCGGCTGGAGGCCGCACGGCGGCGCCGGGCAGATCCTGCTCGGCTTCGGAGTGCTCGCTGTCTTCTCGTACGTGATGCTCTGGGTGGGTGTGCTGTTCGGCCTCGCCTCACGCTCCCTGGAGACCATCAGCTCCATCACCCCGCTGGTGGTGACGGTGCTGCCGTTCCTGTCCAGCGCCTTCCTGGCCACGGAGAACCTGCCCTCGGGCCTGCGCACGGTCGCCGAGTGGAACCCGGTGAGCGCGGTGGCCCAGTCCTGCCGGGAGCTGTGGGGCAATCCCGTGGCCCGGGGCAGCGGGTTCCCCGCCGAGCACCCCCTTCCGGTCGCCGCGCTGACCCTCGGCACGCTGCTGCTGGTCTCGGTGGTGGCGGCCCTGCGCCGCTACCGCTCGGCGGGCAGCTGATCCACGCGGCCCGGGGCCGCATCCACCCGACAGCACCGGCCGGCGCGTGCCCGGCGCACCGCCGTATCCGCCACGGCAGAGGAGACACCCCGCATGGACGCGGAGCTAGCGATCGAGGCGACCGGGCTGCGCAGGCGGCACGGTGACACACAGGCCCTGGACGGACTGGACCTGTCCGTGCGGCGGGGCACCGTACTGGGACTGCTCGGACCGAACGGCGCGGGCAAGACCACCACCGTGCGTGTGCTGTCCACGCTTCTGGTGCCCGACGGGGGTGTCGCCCGGGTGGCGGGCCACGACGTGGTGAAGGAGCCCGCCGAGGTCCGCCGCAGGATCGGCCTGGCCGGCCAGTACGCCGCAGTGGACGGGCTGCTGACGGGACGCCAGAACCTTGAGCTGATCGGCAGACTCCTGCATCTGGACCGGCGCACCGCACGCCGTCGCGCGGGCGAACTGCTGGAGGAGTACGGGCTGGCCGACGCGGGCGACAAACCCGCGGGCGGGTATTCCGGCGGGATGCGCCGCCGCCTCGACCTGGCGAGCTGCCTCGTCGTGCGGCCCTCGGTGCTCTTCCTGGACGAGCCGACCACGGGGCTCGACCCCGCGAGCCGCATCCTGCTGTGGGGCGCGGTGCGCGACCTGGTCGCCGAGGGGATGACGGTACTGCTGACGACCCAGTATCTGGAGGAGGCCGACCAGCTCGCCGATCTGATCGTCGTCATCGACCACGGCCGGGTGATCGCGGAGGGCACCGCGGAGGAGCTGAAGAGCAAGGCGGGTCACACCCGGCTGCACCTCACGGTCCTCGACCGCGCCCGGCTGCCCGCGGCACTCTCGGCCCTCGCCCCGGTCATGGCGGGCGCGCCCCGCACCGACGAGGAGCGCGGTGCGGCGACCGTCCAGATCGTCGAGGGAATGGAGGGGGTCGCGGCAGCGGCGGCGGCCCTGAGGGACGCGGGGATCGAGGTCGGGGAGTTCGGCCTGCGTCGTCCGACCCTCGACGACGTGTTCCTCGACCTGACGGGGCACGACAGGACCTGACCCGCGCCGGACCGGCGGCTGCTCGCCGCGCCCGGCTCGGGAAGCCGGCAGGACAGGGACCCGGAAGGCTTGCCTTCCGGGTCCCTGATCCATGCGTAGCGGCTGTCCCCCGCAGACGCCATGACCTCATCGGCACCCAGGGACACCTCTAGTGGATCTTCCACGCATCCGCACCGTGCGCGAGAGCGGCCACCGCGTCCACAGCCCGTTCGCCCTCGGCAAGCCCGCCGACCCGGGGCAGGCACCGCACCTGCCGCCCGGGACACGCGTGCTGGATCTAGCCGGCGGGACGGGGAGATGCTGTGCGCCTGGGCCCGTGACCCACCGCATCACCGTGACCGGGGGGCCGTCGGCACGGTCTTCACCGGGCAGGGGCGGTACCAGCGTGAGCACCTCGGCCGGAGGTCTTCGCACTGCTGGGCCACTGACCGTACGAACAGCGCGGGGCCGTCCCGTTCCTGACCGGAACGGGACGGCCCCGCGGCGCTGCCGCGCGCCGGTCAGGTCACCGCCACCGCCTCGGCCGGCCTTCCCCGCAGCACCACCGACGTCGGCAGGAGGCTCGCCGCGAGGGTCAGGAGCCCTGCCAGTCCGATGACCACGAAGTAGATCCAGGCCGGGCCCTGGGGCATTCCCGAACCGCCGAGAGCGATCCCGAAGGGTGCCAGCGTCGCCACGGCGACGGCGGTTCCGAGCACGATGCCCACCAGGGCGACGAGGACGGACTCGACGGCCATCATGCGCATGATCTGCCCGTTCGTGGCGCCGACCAGACGCTGGAGCGCGAACTCCCTGCGGCGTTCGGAAGCCGAGATCACCAAGGTGTTGACCAGGGAGATCACCGCGTAGCCGACGATGGTCCCGGCGAGCATGTAGTTGATCCAGGCACTCGTGGCACCGTCGTCGGCCGCGTCGGCGGAGGCCCGGCCCACGATCTGCACCCCGGCGAGGCCCTCGGTCGCCTTCCTCACCTGGGAGACGACCTGCTCGGTGGAGCTGCCGTCGTCCCCGGAGACGAGGATCTGCGGCACGAGTCCGGTCGTGGAGTGCGCGAGCATCAGCTCGGCCGGCAGGAAGGCCGTGCCGAAGCCCTTGCGCGCCTCGTACGACGCCACGACCTCCGCCTTCACCTGTGCGCCGTCCCCGAGCAGCAGCGTGACCGTGTCTCCGACTCCCTTGCCCTTCTCACCGGTCAGGGAGGTCGGCAGCGCGACGGTGTCGCCCCGCAGCGCGTCGAACGACCCCTCGACGGCGGGCGCCGCGAGTGTACGGTCCGCTCCCCCGGCGCTGATTCCCTGCACCTGGAGCTCGGTGTTGTCCGGGTCCTCGCCCTCCGCGCGGTCCTCGGCGCTGAGCGGTTCGAGGATGTACGTGGTGCCGGGGAGGTAGGCGGAGGCCCCGTCGACACCCGGTGACTTGGCGATCGTGTCCACCAGGTCCGGTGCGAAGCCGCCGGTCGTCGAGGTGATCACGGCGTCCGCGGAGACGAGTTCGCGTGCCGCCTCCTCCGTGGCCTGGGCCTGCGAGGTCTGGAGGTAGATCAGGGCGGTGGCGAGTCCGGTGGCCAGCATCACCGGGGTGACGGCCCCGGCGACCCTGATGCGCCGTACCTTCGCGTTGTTCAGGGCGAGACTGCCCGCGAACCCGGTGAACGCGCGCAGCGGCCACTGCAGGACCGCCGTGAACACGCGGGTGAGCCCCGGGCTGATGAGGGCGAACCCGCCGGCCCAGAGCAGCGCGGCCGGGCCCGCCGTGCTCGCGGCCACCGTCCCCTCCATGACCAGGGCGGTCACCATGGCGAGCACACCCCCGCCGACGAAGCACAGCAGCGCGAAGACCAGCCTGCTCCCGCTCAGCCAGCGGCGCTGCAGGCCCGCTTCGGCCAGCGCGTCGGCGGGCCGGGCCTTCGCGGCGCGCCGGGAGGCGATGAACGCCGCGGCGACCGCCGAGACCAGCGAGGTCCCGGCCGCGACGATCATGGGGACCCAGCCGGCCCGGAAGGCGATCTCCGGGGCGACGACGCCGCCCCCGGCCAGCCGGTCCAGCATCCAGCCGCCCGCGTAGCGGCCCGGGAACAGGGCGAGCGCCACCGCGACGACGGCGATCACCAGCGTCTCGCCGACGATCATCCGGCGCAGCTGCCCGGGCAGGGTGCCCACGGCGCGCAGCAGGGCCATCTCGCGCAGGCGCTGCTGCACCAGCAGCGCCAGGGTCGAGCCGACGACGAAGACGGCGACCATGACGGCGATGCCGCCGAAGACGGCGGACAGCGAGATCAGCCGGGTCGAGGCCGCGAGTGCCTGGGGGAACTCCGCCTTGCCGCGCGCGTCCCCGGTCAGCGTGACGGCGGGACTGCCGTCGAGGGCCTTGCCGATCCGTTCCGCGAGTACGGCGGGGGAGGTGCCCTTCGCGGGTACGACGGCGATGGAGTCGACCTGGTCCGGCCTGCCCATCAGACGCCGGGCCTCGTCGTCGGCGAAGTACACCGCGCCCGCGGCGCCTTGCACCGGCCGGACGGTCCCGCTCACCGTGAACTCGCGGGAGCCGCCCGCCACGGCGAACCGCAGCCTGTCACCCTGCTCGGCACCCAGCCGCCGCGCGGTGTCCTCGTCGAGGGCCACCTGCCCGGCGCCGGTGGGCTCGCGCCCGGACGCGGGGTCCGACGCGAGGAGGGCCGCGCTGGACCAGCCGTGCCCGTGCAGGGTGCCGCCGTCGGCGGAGTCCGTACCGTCACGCAGCGCGCTGACGGGGAACGTGACGTCGGGCAGGGCGCGTTCCACACCCTCCACGGCGCGCACGGTCCCGACGTCGGCGACGTCGAGACGGACCCGCTCGGGAAGCACGTCGTGGTCGAACGACTGGTCGCCGGTGACCACGAGGGGGGCGGCGGCGAGCCGCTGGGGCGGCACCGCGCTGCGGATACCGGTCTCCATGAGCGCGCCGCACGCCATCAGGATCAGCGCGCCGAAGAACAGGGCGACGAAGGACGCCAGGAAGCGCCCCTTCTGGAATTTCAGGGACTGCAGGGCCAGGCCGAACATCACACGGCCCCTTCCGCGAAGTCCGAGAAGCGGTCTCCCCAGGCGCCGAGGTGCGTCATGCGCTCGGCGATGGTGTCCGCGGACGCCCCGTACAGCTCGTCGACGACGCCGCCGTCGGCCAGGAAGACCGTGCGGTCGGCGTGCGAGGCGGCCACGGGGTCGTGGGTGACCACCACGGCGGTCTGTCCCTCGTGGTGCACGGCGTCCCTCAGCAGCCGCAGCACCTGGAGCGCCGTACGGGTGTCGAGGGCGCCCGTGGGCTCGTCGCCGAAGAGCACGGCGGGCCGGGCGATCAGCGCGCGGGCGATGGCGACGCGCTGCTGCTGGCCGCCGGAGAGTTCACCGGGGCGGTGCGACGCGCGGGCCGCGAGTCCCACCCGCTCCAGGGCCTGGAGCACGGCGCCTCGCTCCGGTTTGCGGCCGGCCAGCCGGAGCGGCAGGGCCACGTTGTCGGCGACCGTCAGGGCGGGCAGGAGGTTGAACGCCTGGAAAATGAAGCCGATACGGTCCCGGCGGAGCAGGGTCAGCTCCTTCTCCCCCAGTTTCGTGAGCTCCTGGCCGTCGATCTGTACGGAGCCCGCGGTGGGCCGGTCGAGTCCGGCGGCGCACTGCAGCAGGGTGGTCTTCCCCGAACCGGAAGGTCCCATCACGGCGGTGAAGGTGCCGCGCCGGAATCCGATGGTGACGTCGTCGAGTGCGCGCACGAGCGTGCGTTCGGTCCCGTAGGTGCGACTGACCCCGGTGAGCCGCACGACCTCGTCGGTGCGGGCCGCGGACGGTGGCGTACTCATAATTCCCCTTGTGTGGTGGCGGTCCGGTCCGGTCCGGAGCGAGTGAGTGGGCCGGGGCTCGCCAGGACGCGGCGTGCCTCGGCCAGCGGGTCGGCCGGGCGGCCGAGCACCGTGCGGGCCACTGTGCGGTGCAGACTCGCCGCCCCGGTGACGGCGTAACAGGTCAGCGGTACGAGCGCGCAGGCCACGACCATGGCCACCAGCGCGCTCGGCAGGTCGTCCACGCCCAGGGCGCCGAGTGCGCCTCCCCCGGGCACCGCCCAGTACCAGGCGGGGACCAGAACCACCGCGAGGTTGGTCAGCCACACCGCCAGAGCCACGGCGTCGAGCAGCAGCAGCGGCACGAACAGGGCGGTGAGATAGGCGAGGTCACGGAGCACCGCGGGATCGGTCCACCGTGTCCGGACGCCGTTGAGAATGCCGGGCTCGGCCACCGTGCGGTGGTCGGCCGTCACCGGCTCGGCGACCATGCCCGTGCGCGCGCGCTCGATGTGCGCGCACCCGCGTACCACGGCTGCCGCGCCGATGAGCAGGGGAACCCCGAAGACCAGAAGGCTCAGGACGAAGCTCACGACGACGACCACGGTGGTGAAGGCGAACAGCAGGGGCCCGGTCAGGAGGTAACTGGCCAGGTACGCGGTGGACATCCAGGGACGCGAGGAGCGCAGCAGCTCCATGGGGGCGGGCAGCGCGGGGAAGGGGATCTGCCGTGTGCCGGTGCTCATGTGTCCACGCTCCGCAGCAGGCTCTCGACCTCGGCGATACGTCCGTTCAGTCCGGCGAGCTCCGTCCGCAGCGCTTCCTGCTCGGCGACCGCCTCCTCCGCGAGCTTGCGGAAACCGGCCATGGCGACGGCGTCGGCCCGGTGCCGCTGGAGGGCGAAGTAGGCCATGGTGGCCCCTGATACGCCTCCGACGACGATGAACGTGATCAGGATGGCGACGATGCCGCCCGTCATGTGGGGGGTCCCTTCTCTTCTGCGGCATCGGCCGCCGTCACAGCCCGGACCTCGTCCTCACGGAAGGCCTCGAGCACGGAATCGACCGTCACATGGACGTCGAAGGGCTGGAGTTCGAAGAACTTCAGCGCCTTGCCGTCCTGGGACAGCTCCAGCAGGCCCGTGATCAGGCCCGCCGCCTCCAGCCTCTGCAGATGCATGTAGAGCAGGGGCCTGGAGAGGCCGAGACGTCGGGCCAGCTCGCTCACATGCACGCGCCCGCCCGCCAACTCGCGGATGATCCGGAGCCGTTGGGTATGCCCCAACGCAGCGAAGAGCGCGAGGAGTTCTTCCGTCGTCAGAGCACCCACCCCCTCCAGCTGTCACCTGTAATGCAAAACTGACACGTCCAGGAGGGGGTGTCAAGCGAACTCCGGAGCACCGGGCGCGTCACGGATGCGGACGTCGACGAACGCGCCATCGCCCTCCGGCCCAGCGACCGCCACGGCGAGCTGGGCCGGCGCGGGGAGGAGGGCCGTGGCAAGGCTCGGCGCCGCCACGGCGAGCGCGGGGAACGAGGGCACGCCGCCCCACCGCAGCCGTGGCCGTGCGGGCGGCGGCGGCCACTGCGCGGGCAGCGGCACCGCGCGGAGCAGACCGCCGCCGTCGAGCCCCGTGCCGAGCGCCTTGCCCATGGCCTCCTTGTGCGTCCAGAGCCAGAAGTAGGCGGCGCATTGGTGGTGTTCCGGGAGCGCGCCGAGCCACTCCGCCTCCCCGGGCACGAACCACCGGCGGGCCATGGCCACGGCGGCCAGGGGGCGGACCGCCTCGACGTCCACGCCGACGGGCGCGACGCCCGTCACCGCCACGGCCGCCAGGCCGCGCCCGTGGCTGATGCTGATGTGCGCGCCGGCTCCGAGCCCGTACGGCAGGGGCCGCCCCCTGCCGTCGTGACGCACCTCCAGCGCCCGCGGCGCGATCCCGAACTCCGCCGCGGTCAGGGCGAGCACCCTTTTCCTGGCCTGCGCGTCACGCAGCCCCGTGGTCTCCGTGACGACCACGGTGATGCGCCGGAGGGAGGGTGCCACGTCGTTCACGCGCCCGATACTGCCGCCGGGGCCTGACGGCGCGCTGACGTGCGGGCCGCCCCGGCGCGGGAGCCGTCGTCAGATTCCGGGCGCCGGTTTCAGGAACATGCCCAGTTCCTTGAAGTCGTCCGGATGTTCACGTATCCAGGCCCAGTACCGCGGAATGCTCCGGGCGTACTCCGCGTAGTACTGGCGCACCGCCTGGACCAGTCGCTGCAGCGTGGCGCGGGCGACCGAACCGCGGCGCCAGACCACGAGCATCTCGGAGCTCTCGGTGTCGCGGAGCGGCACCAGCGAGACGTCGGAGGTGGCACCGGTGGGCGTGGTGAGGGCGGCGGCACCCGCGTCCCTCACCCAGTTCATCGCCTCGTGATGGCCGTCGGCGTAGTGCAGCACCTCGGGTCGCGCCGGTTCGAACCGGGCGAACATCCTGTTCTCGATGGTGTGGAACCAGTGGTCGCGGGCGTAGCACACCCAGTTCAGCGCCGAGAGGTCCGCGGGCCGCACCGCGTCGCCGGCGGACAGCGGATGCCCCTGCGGAAGGGCGAGCCAGACCGGCTCGCGGGCGATGAGCGCCGAATCGAGGGGCAGTTCCGCCACGTCGGACGCCCGGTCGAGCGCGACCCCGGGGACCATCGCCACGGTGAGCGCGCCGCGACGGACCGCGTCCACCGCCGCGTCGGGACTGAGGGTCTCGGTCTGCACCTCCGGCGCGGACAGCGAGGAGCGCAGTGCGTCCAGCAAGGAGGGCGGCGTCCATTCGGCACTCCCGAACCGGAATACCTCGCTTGCGTGCGAGGCCGCCTCCACAATGACCAGATCGGCCTGCTGAACGAGTTCGGCAAGCAGGGGAATCAGCCGCTCACCGCGCTTCGTGAGTGCGACGCCATGAACCGAACGCACAAAGATCTGGCCCCCCAGGGCCTTCTCTATCCTGCGTAATTGTGCCGTCAAGCTCGACTGTGGAAGGTTGAGCTCGGACGCAGCTTTAGAAATGCTGCCCATTCTGTTTATTACGGTCAGTATTCTGGCATGCCGAGGTTCCACGTCCACAATTCCCCCATGAACTGAAGCGCGTATAGCATAGGAAAAGGCAGCTCCCTCGGGAGGCGGTCCACACGCTAACAGCGAACGATCGACCCGGCGGCGGCCCGACCACCCATTTACGCGGATCAGCGGCCCCGCGGGCTTTACCCCATTACGCGCTTCACAACTACCGGACAGTTCACAGGAAGGCCCCGCACGGTTTATCGCTCAACGATCAGAGGTGAACAGCACTCCGGAAGCGTCCGGCCGCAGCGCGACCAGCACCCCGCGCCCGGCCCCCGCCCCCCTCCGACCAGGCAGGCCGTCACCCCGGGGCTCCGCACGGGCCCGGAGGTCCGGGCCGGCAGCCGCTCCCGATTGAGCGGCACATTCCGGTTCCGGCCATCCACCGGCGCCGTCACCTGCGGCCGCCGGCACGTCCGAAGGGGCCCGGACGGGCCGCACCGCAAGGTGCGCCGGGGTACGGCGCCTCCTGACCGGTGAGGCGGTCTTCGGCCATCCTGGCCTCAGCGGGGCCGGGCCGGACCCGCACGCCGCCCGCCTGCCGTGATCCGGCCACGCCATGGCACCTGCCACGAAGACCCCGGGCCCGCGCGCCCCGCGCCGGGCCGCGACCGGTCCGGACGGCCGCCCCAGCGCCTCCACCGAGGCCGCCCGTCAGGCCGGCACCGAATAGGCCAACGCCCTGCGCGGCTCTCCGAGCTCCTCGTCCTGGGCAAGTATCGCCTGGTAGGCGGAGTACAGGGCGCGACCGGGCTCCAGCCCCAGATCGTCGGCCAGACGGCGGCGCGCACCGTGGAAGACCTCCAGCGCCTCGGCCTGCCTCCCGTCGCGGTAGAGCGCGAGCATCAGCAGTTCACTGAGCCGTTCGCGCTCCGAATGGTCGGCGGCGAACTGACGCAGTTCGGCCAGGGACACCCGCTCCGCGTCGTCGGCCAGCTTGGCCGCGACCAGATCCTCGTACGCGCTGACCCTGCGCTCCTCCAGATGTGCGGCCTGCGCACGACAGCGCAGGCCATCGGCCGCGTCGAGCAGCGCGGGACCCCGCCAGAGGGCGAGCGCCGCTTCCAGTTCGGCCACCGCGGCGCGCGGATCGCTCCGGACCAGTGCACCGCCTTTATCAGCCATTTCCGCAAACCGATGCGCATCAATCACACCAGGGGCGACATCAAGTAGATATCCACTCCCCACGGTACGGACCAGTTGCTCGCCGCCCAACCCGGTGATGTCCTTGAGGATTCTACGGAGACGAACCACGTTGGCCTGCAACGCGTTCCGGGCATTCACCATCGAACGGCCGGCCCACAGCTCGTCCACAATCTGATCGAACGAGACCGGCGCCCCCGGCGTCAGGGCGAGCAGGCTGAGGACGACACTCGCTCTCTGCGAAACGGGCGTCGTCCGTCTGCCCTCCCACGAAATGCACAGTGAGCCCAGGACGTTGATCTCCACAGCCATTACCCCCGTCGCCATCGGAACCGGTCACAATTCTGGCCGGGTTCACCCCTCGGGGGGAAATACCATGCGGCACATACTTACGCGGTCCCGCGGTATACCCCCTCCACGCAGGACGCCGGGCCGCCCGGGGGAGGGAGCGGCCCGGCGTCCGATCCGGGGGCGGTGGTCAGCGGCTCGGCTCGTGCACCTGCGGCTGATCGCCGTAGACGTCCGCCACCCAGCCGGGCCTGTAGACGGAATCGAGGTAGCGCTCACCGAGGTCCGGTGAGATCGCGACGGCGGTGACGGACTCGCCGTCCCGGTACCGGCGCAGCCAGCGGACGGCGCCGGAGATGACGGTGCCCGTCGAGCCGCCGAACAGGAAGCCGCCGGCGGCCAGTCGGTGCACATCGCGGACGGCGTCGGTCTCCGCCACGTGCACCACGTCGTCGACGTACGACTCGTCGAGGATGGGAGGCCGCACACCCGCGCCGAGCCCCGGGATCATGCGGGGCCCCGCCGGACCGCCGAAGCTCACGGAACCGATCGAGTCCACCGCCACGACGGTGACGGGGAGCCCCTCCTCCCTGAAGTAGCGCGCGCACCCCATCAGGGTCCCTGTCGTGCCCGCCCCGACGAACAGGACGTCGAGCTCGGGGAAGGCCTTGGCGATGGAGGGCGCCGTCGTGCGGTAGTGGGCCATCCAGTTGTAGGGATTGGCGTGCTGGTTCGGCCAGAAGTACCGGCTGTCGGAGGCGCAGAGCTCCCGCACCAGGTCCAGGCGCGCCCCGAGGAATCCCGTGGTGAGATGCGGTTCGGTCACCACGTGCACCTGTGCCCCCATGGCCTCCATGAGCTGCCGGGTGACGAGGTTGCAGCGGGTGTCCGTGATGCACAGGAAGCTGTATCCCCTGGCGGCGGCGATCATGCTGAGCGCCACTCCCAGGTTTCCCGAGGAGGACTCCACGATGACCGAGTCCCGGGTCAGTTCCCCTCGCGCCTCGGCCTCGGCCACCATGGACGCGGCGGCCTTCAGCTTGATCGACCCGGCGAAGTTGAATCCCTCGCACTTGAGGAAGAGCGGAACGTCGAAGGTGGGCCGCAGATCCACGTACAGATCCTCCACGTGGAAGTCATCCGGCGCGGAGATCACGGGCACGGCGACCACTCCGTCTCAGCCACAGGGTGCGGCCGCGTCCGAGCGGCCGTACCGGTCGACCTCGTGAAAGAAGCCGTCCACCACGGACAGCTCCCCACGCTCCCGGACCATGTCGTACACGTGCTTGCCCACGGCCAGGTCCAGCACGCCCAGACCGAACGGGGAGAAGATCACGGTGCGGCCGGCCGGCGGGGTCACCTCGCCCGTCAGCACGTCGTACAGCGTGCCGTCGATGAAGTCACGGTTGCCGGTGAGCTGTTCGACCAGGTGCGGCGAGGTGTCCGCCTTGAGTACGTGGTCGATGTCGTCCACGACGTTGGAGGCGGCGAGCAGAACCTCCGGGCCGAGGTCGCGCAGGGAGACGTTCAGGACGACCGGGTGGTGCCCGAACCACTCCGGTTCCACGATATGGGGCGCCGGCGCCACGGTGGCGAGTACCAGCAGGTCCGACGCGCGGACCAGGTCCTCGGCCTTCTCGTGCACGGTGATCCGCGCCCCGGACCCGGCCTGCTCCAGGTAGGCACTGAAGGAGACCGCGTGGTCGGACGAGAGATCGTGCACCCCGATCTCGTCGAACCCCCAGCCGGTGCCCGCGAGATAGGTGTGGATGTGCCGGGCGATCAGTCCGGTGCCGATGAAGCCGACGCGCCTCGGGCGGCCCCGCTCACGGGTGAGCCGGTCCGCGGCGAGGGACGCTGAGGCCGCGGTCCGCGCGGCGCTGATGATGGAGCTCTCCAGACACGCGAAGGGGTACCCCGTGCTGTAGTCGTTGAGGACCAGGACCGCCGAGGCCCGCGGAACGCCGGACTCCACGTTCTCCGGGAAGCTCGAGATCCACTTCAGGCCCTCGACCCTGGTATCGCCCCCGATGGACGCGGGCAGCGCGATGATCCGCGAGGTCGGACGGTCGGGAAAGCGCAGGAAGTAGGACGGCGGGTTGACCGTCTCCCCCTCGCCGTGCAACCGGTAGGCCTTCTCGACCAGTTCGACGGTGCTCTGCTCCTGGCCCGCCAGGACGCGGTGCACCTGCACTCCGGGAATCACGGCGAACGGCGGTACATGGACTTGCTGTGTCATGCACAACTCCATTGAAGTAGGGCGGTGGCCCGGTGGTCACCCGCACGATGGAGCGCCACTCTCCCGACGCCCATCGCCATTCGCGCGGCAATGTTGCCGAATCCCGCTGACACAGGGCTGACACCTATTCGCCCGACAGCCCTTAGGCCCCGAAGACCACGCCGACCAGGGATTTTCGCCGGACGCTTAAAAACCTGTTCCGGGGTTCTCGGACCGACCTACCGTCCTCTCTCGGTGGCGCCACCCCGATTCTTCTCCTCCCGGGACGAGGCCACGCCAACCCATCCGATCGACGAACAGGGGACAGTGATGCTCAACAGAGTCGTAATTGTGGGCGGCGGCACCGCAGGATGGATGACAGCCTCGTATTTCAAGGCTGCGTTCGGCGACCGAATCGATATCACGCTGGTCGAATCCGGGCACATCGGTGCCGTCGGAGTGGGCGAGGCCACCTTCAGCGACATCCGCCACTTCTTCGAGTTCCTCGGGCTCAAGGAGAAGGACTGGATGCCGGCCTGCAACGCCACCTACAAGCTCGCCGTGCGTTTCGAGAACTGGCGCGAGAAGGGCCACTACTTCTATCACCCCTTCGAGCAGATGCGGTCGGTCAACGGGTTCCCGCTGGCGGACTGGTGGCTCAAGGAGGGCCCGACCGACCGGTTCGACAAGGACTGCTTCGTCATGTCGTCCGTCATCGACGCCGGCCTGAGCCCGCGCCACCGGAACGGCACCCTCATCGACCAGCCCTTCGACGAGGGCGTCGAGGAGATGCAGGGTCTGACCATGTCCGAGCACCAGGGCAAGACCCAGTTCCCGTACGCCTACCAGTTCGAGGCGGCGCTGCTCGCCAAGTACCTGACCAAGTACGCCGTCGAGCGCGGCGTCAAGCACATCGTCGACGACGTGCAGCATGTCGCCCTCGACGACCGCGGCTGGATCGGGTCGGTGCGCACCAAGGAGCACGGCGACCTCACCGGCGACCTCTTCATCGACTGCACGGGATTCCGCAGCCTGCTCCTCAACAAGGCACTCGAAGAGCCCTTCATCTCGTACCAGGACACTCTCCCCAACGACAGTGCGGTAGCCCTCCAGGTCCCCATGGACATGGAGAAGCGTGGGATTCTTCCCTGCACGACCGCCACCGCCCAGGACGCCGGATGGATATGGACCATTCCGCTGACGGGCCGTGTGGGAACGGGATACGTCTACGCCAAGGACTACCTCTCCCCGGAGGAGGCCGAGCGGACGCTGCGTGAATTCGTGGGCCCCAACGCGGCGGACGTCGAAGCCAATCACATCCGTATGCGCATCGGGCGCAGCCGTAATTCCTGGGTGAACAACTGTGTGGCCATCGGGCTTTCCAGCGGTTTCGTCGAGCCCCTGGAATCGACCGGGATTTTCTTCATCCACCACGCCATCGAGCAGCTCGCGAAGAACTTCCCGGGCCCGGACTGGGACCCGGTCAGGCGCAACTCGTACAACACCGCCGTCACGCATGTCATGGACGGTGTTCGCGAATTCCTGACCTTGCACTACGTGGCGGCCAAGCGCAACGACACGCAGTACTGGCGTGACACGAAGACCCGGAAGATCCCGGACTCCCTCGCCGAGCGCATCGAGATCTGGAAGACGCAGCTGCCCGACTCGGAGACGATCTACCCCTACTACCACGGCCTGCCGCCGTACTCGTACATGTGCGTCCTCCTCGGCATGGGGGGCATCGACGTCAAGCCCTCGCCGGCGCTCTCCCTGACGGACAGTGACGCGGCCCGGCGGGAGTTCGAGGCGATCCAGGAGAAGACCCGGCGGCTGAAGGAGACCCTGCCCAAGGCGTACGACTACTTCAGCCGGCTCGGCTGATCCCTTCCGGCGACCACGAAGGGCCGCGTCTCCATGGATGTTCTGGATTCCCTGATCCTGCCCGCGCACGTGGCCGCGGCGCTCGTCGCCGCGTTCCTGCTGGCCCGCGCGGGGCGCGCGGCCGCCCGTCGGCTGCGGCAGCCGGAGGTCGTCGGAGAGGTGACGGTGGGCCTGCTGGCCGGGCCCGCCGTCCTCGCGGTGGCCGGCCGGGACCGGTTCGGCCTGGTGCTGCCGGACGCGGTGCTCGATGTCCTCGGCCTCGTCGGGCAGGTGGGGCTGATCCTCTATCTGACCGGCCTGGCGCACAAGCTGGGGCCGGGGCCGGGCAGCCCGGGCCGGCGGGCCCTGTCCGCCCTGGTCGTCTGCGCGTTCGTCGTCCCACTCGGCTCGGGGCTGCTGCTCGCCGGGTTCATCGCGGCCACCGGTGACGCGGCGGCTCGTGGCGGCGCCCCCGCTCCCGCGTTCGCCCTCATGGTCGCGGTGGCGATGTCGATCACCGCCGTACCCGTGCTGTCCCGGATACTCGGCGACCGGAGACTGGGCCGCTCCCCGGAGGGGCGGCTCGCTCTCTCCGCCGCCATCGCCATGGACGGCCTCGGCTGGATCCTGCTCGTCCTCGCCATCGGCCTCGGCGCGGGGAACCTCTCCGGTCTCGCGGACGCCGGAACGGCCTTGGCCGTGGGCGGCGGATGCGCCCTCGTGCTGCGGCAGGTGCTGCGGACGCGGTCCGCCCGCCGGTTCCGTGAGCGCATGCCCGCGGCCGCGGCGGTCCTTCTGGGCTGCGCGGCCCTGGGCACCGCGCTCGCGACCGAACACCTCGGGATGACCGCGATCGTGGGCGCCGCCATGGTCGGCCTGGCCGTCCCCGCCGGCGCCCTGTCCCCGTGGGCCCCCACGGTCGCCAGGGTCGCCGGCGCGGGACGGCGCCTGACCCCGGTCTTCTTCGTGGTCACCGGCGTCACGGTACTGACCGGGACCTTCGCGTCCGTCTCCTGGACGCTCATCGCCGTGACGGTCGGGCTCGGGTGCGCGGGCAAGCTGCTGGGCGGCTACCTCGGCGCCCGCCTGGGCGGCACCCCGCCCGCCGGGGCCCGGCGCGTCGCCGTGCTGATGAACACCCGCGGCCTGACGGAACTGATCGTGCTGGAGGCCGGTCACAGGGCGGGCATCCTGCCCGCGCCCTTGGTCCTCGCGCTCGTGGTGATGGCGCTCGTCACGACGGCCATGACGGGACCGCTGCTCGGACCAGCCGGCCGCGCCGGCGAACCCGCGGAGAAGGTCTCGCTCCGCCCCTCTCCCCCCCGACCCGTTGCGACGGAAGGCAGTACACGATGACCGAGTCCACGGCTCCGCCCACCTCGACCCTGTCTCCGTCGGCAGACGTGACGCCCGACGGCTTCCGCTCGATGATGAGCACCTTCCCGACCGGCGTGTGCGTGGTGACGAGCCTCGACCGCGAGGGCTCCCCCTGGGGAATGACGTGTTCCTCGGTCTGCAGTGTCTCGCTCGACCCGCCGACCCTGCTGGTGTGCCTGCGGGCGGGCAGCCCGACCCTCGCCGCCATCCGCGAACAGGGCGGCTTCGCGGTCAACCTCCTGCACGAGGAGGCCCGTGGGACGGCGGAGCTGTTCGCCTCGGGCGACCCGCACCGGTTCGACCTGACTCCGTGGGTCCAGGACCCCTTCGCGGCCGGGCCGCACGTCGTTCGTGACGCGCACACCGTCGCCGACTGCGCCGTCGTGCTGACCCAGCAGGTCGGTGACCACGTCACGGTGTTCGGCACCACCCGCCGGATCGTCCGGCAGAGCACCGAGCCGCCGCTGCTGTACGGGATGCGGGAGTTCCGCCGGTGGTCCGCCGTCTGACGGTACGAAGGGTGCGGGCGGGCCCGCTTCCACAGCGGGCCCGCCTGCCGCTCGGGCCGGACAGCTCTCCCTCAGGCCGGCAGGACGCGACGCGTCCTGCCGGCCCCTTGCTGCCCCTGGGGCTGGGGCCCCCGGCCGTCGAGCAGGGCCACTCCCAGCGGAGTCACGGTGTGCAGGACCGTGTTGCGGATGCGGCGGGTCGTGATGAGGCCCGTCTCCCGCAGGACGGTGGTGTGCTGGCTGGCCCCGGCCGCCGAGATGCCGAGCTTGTCGGCGAGCTGGCTGGTGGTGCAGGTGGTGCGCAGGACCTGGAGCGCCGCGGCACGGGTCTGGCCGACCAGCGCTCCCAGGGGCCGCTCGACTCCCTCCTCGTCCTCCCAGAGGCACGCCGACCGCCGGGCGTCGGGAGGGGCGGCGAAGGCGAGCACGGCGGCTCCGTCGGCCGCCCTGCCCGCCAGGATCCGGGCGGGCGGGTCGCAGAGGAACACCGAGGGGGTGAGCACGACGCCCCGGCCGTCGAGCCGGATGTCGCCGTCCGGAACTCCCGTCACCTCCAGGCAGGGTGCTCTCCAGACGAGCCGCGGATGCAGTGTGGCCAGGAGCTGTTCCACTCCCCCGCCCATGACGATCCTGCTGCGCGCCTCCCGCTCGGCCTCCAGGTAGGCGGTGATCCGGTCCCAGTACGGGGCCACGGCGTTCTGCCAGGCGTCCGAGAGCGGCGCGGGCAGGGACGGGCCCATGGGGTGCCCGGAGGCGTCCGGGCCCGCGCCCGAGTCGGCGATGAAGCGTTCGGCCAGGTCCAGCAGGGCTTCGGCGCCCAGGCGTTGGTCCCAGGGCGCGGCCGTCGGGCCGGGCGGCGTGCGGCTGCCCACCCGGCGGCGCCAGTGGACGTACGGCAGGCCGACGCTGCGGCCGAGCAGTGAGGCTGCGAAGGCCGTCTCCATGACGGGGCCGACAGTGGCTCCCAGACGGATTCTCGCTATGTCGGCGGCGGTGAAGTGGATCCTGAGCATGGGCAACCCCCGTAGGTCCCGCGAATGCGAAGATGCCCCCCGTGTGGGGACGGAGCCGGGTCCGCGTGGTGGGACACCGGGCACAGGACTGGACCGGCGCGACGGCGCGCGCCGTGTCCGAGCGGTGAGAGGGCCCGCGCCCTCAGGACGCGGGCCGGGGCCCTGGCGGACGGGCGCGTATGGCCGCCGGCCGGATCAGGCCGACTGGTGCTCGCGCAGCGAACGGGGCCGCATGTCCGTCCAGTTCGCCTCCACGAAGGCGAGGGCCTCTGCCCTGGGGGCCGCTTCGAGCGCCACCTGCCAGCCGTCGGGCTGCTGGGCGAAGGAGGGCCACAGGGAATGCTGGCCCTCGTCGTTCACCAACACCAGAAACGTTTCGTCCTCGTCGTCGAAGGGGTTCGGCACGTGTACTCCCTGTCCGGATGGTCGGCGGAGCGCGGACCCACCCGGCCCGCTCGGTGCGGGCTCGGGGATCTCAGGACCGCGGTGCCATAGTGGCCGCGCCCGCTGACGTCCGGCTGACCCGTCCCTGATGCGGGGCCGCGGCGCTCACACGGCCGGGCCCCGGTGCCGCCGCGTTCTGTCGCGGCGCTCCGGGACCCGGAAGGGGACAGGGTGTTCAGTGGCCTGCCGACAGCCCGTCCCAGAGCTTCCGGGTCGCTGCCACGTCACGCTTGCCGTTGGGGTTGAGGACGATCTCGGGGACGACACGCACCTGGCCCGGGACCAGTGCCGACGGCAGCACGGCGGACAGCGCCTTGTGAACCGCCCCGGCCAGCTCGCCGGGGGCCGTCCGGTGGTCCGAGGGGCGCACGAACAGGTCGAGCATGTCGACGGCACCGGGGACGACGTCGAAGACGGCGTCGTCGACACCGGGCACCGACATCACGTGGTGGCGGAGTTCGCCGAGTTCGACCCGGTAGCCGTTGATCTTCAACTGGTCGTCACGGCGTCCCAGGTGGAGCAGCACCCGCTCCGGCAGCATCTCCACCATGTCACCGGTGCGGTAGGCCCGGCCGGGCCGTCCCCCGAGCTCCCGCTCGTCGATGAACCGGTCGCCGGGGGCGCCGTCGCCCAGATACCCGGCGGCGACGGCCCGCCCCGCGATCACCAGCTCCCCGGGCCGCCCGTCGGGCACCGGGCGCAGCTGCTCGTCGACGACATAGGCGCGGGTGTTCCACGCGGGCACGCCGATCGGCACCGTGGGCGTCCGGGGCAGCCGGGTCAGGTCGAAGGAGTGGGCACAGCAGCCGATGGTGGTCTCCGTCGGCCCGTAGTGGTTGACGAGCCGCAGCCCTTCCAGCCGTGGCCCGAGACCGGTCAGGAGGGCCGGGTCCAGTCCCTCGCCGCCGAACATCAGCAGCCGGGTCGCGCGGTCGTAGCGGGGAGGCTCACCGAGCGCCTCGAAGAAGCGCGCGTGCGACGGGGTCAGCTTCATGAAGGTGTACGGCTCCGGCCGTGTGCCGAAGAGCGCGGCCTGGTCCCAGAGTCCGGCCACGGTCACCACGGGTTGTCCCTGTGACAGCGGCACCCACAGCGAGGTCATCGCCAGGTCGTAACCGAGGCTCGCGAACAGCGGGCTGCCGCCCGGCCCGTTCCCGACCAGATCACCGCACCAGGCGGCGTAGTTGGCGAGCGAGCCGTGTTCGACCATGACGCCCTTGGGCGCTCCCGTGGAGCCCGACGTGAACACGATGTACGCGATGTCCCCGGCACGGGGCGGTTCCCGGTCCGGCGGCGTGGCGCTGTCCGCGAGGGCCGCCAAATCGAGGACGGTCACGTCGACCAGGGGCAGTGTCTGCCGGGCCGCCGCGCCGTCGTGGACGAGCGCGGTGGGGCGGGCGCCGTCCAGGACCTGCCTGATCCGCTCCTCGGGGTGGGTCGGGTCCACCGGCACGTACGCCGCGCCCAGCGCCATCACCGCGAGGGCGCCGGCGACGGTACCGGCCGTCCTGTCCGCCCAGAGCACCACCCGGTCCCCCGCCCCGACGCCCGCCTCGTCGAGCGCGGCGGCCACGACCATGGCGCGGTGCCACAGCTCCCTGTACGTCAGCAGGGTGCCGCCGGAGTCCACCGCCACCGCGTCCGGCCGCAGCCGTGCGTGTCCCCGCACCATCTCCACCACCGAGTCCGCCGCGACGGGGCGGGCCTCGCCGGCCAGCATCCCGGGAGTCGTCCCAGACGGAATCATCGATGCTCCTGTGTGTGGGTGGGCCGGCTGTGTGCCGGTGGGGCCGGGCCGGTACACGCGGCTCCGGCGGGCGGGCGGACGGCAGTCGGCGGGCGAAAGGCCCGGAAGTGGGTGAACGGCCGTCAGTGCGTGGCCGCCGCGGCCACCGCGTCACGGGCGATCATGTCCCCCATGGCGACGATGATCTTGCGCTCCCCGCCGAAGGGGTCACGGCCGTGCGAGACCAGCATGTTGTCGATGGCGACGACGTCACCGCGCTCCCAGGCGAAACGCTGCGCGAGCGAGTCGTAGAGGCGCCGGAGCCGTTCCACAGCGTCGGCCGGGATGGGCGAGCCGTCGCCGAAGAAGGCACTGCGCGGGTACGCCGTCTCGTCGTCGCCGAAGATCGACGCCATCACCTCGCGCACGGAGGGCTCGAGGCACGCGGTGTGATGCAGGAACAGCTGGTTGAAGAAGACCTGTTCGCCGGTCTCCGGGTGCCGGATCACGGCGGGTCCCTGCTGCGTGGTGCGCAGCGAGCCGTCGTCGCGCCACTCGCACGTCACGTCCTGGGCACCACAGCGCGCCTCGACCTCGTCCCGGTCCTCTGTGCCGAACATCTTCTGCCAGCTGACGTCGAGTCCGGGGATGAAGTTGCGTACGTAGCGGATGCCGAGGCGCTCGAAGCGGTCGCGCAGGTCGTCGGGGAGGGCCGCCCAGACCTTGCGCCCGTCCACGAGCGGTGTGGCTCCGCCCTCGGCGGCCGGCTGCAGACAGCAGAAGAACTGCCGGCTCGGCCACTGCGGCATGTGGGAGCTCTCGTGGTGGAAGAGGATCGACTGCTCGGCCGGGTAGGGAGTCGACTTGTAGACCTGGTCGGCGTCCTTCTCGTGCGGAAGGTCACCGTAGTCGCCGTAGAGCTCACCGACCAGGGAGGCGGCGACCGACTCGAAGAGATCCGGGGTCTCGACACCGAAGCCGCGCAGGACCACCGCGCCGTGTTCGCGGAGCAGCCCCTCCAGGGCCGGGCGGTTGTCCGCCGCCCACTGCGGTGCGCCCCGGTCCGGCGCGGTGCACCGGATCACCGGGGGGAAGCTCTCGTTGTGGAACCTGACGCCAGGACCGAACATGCCCGACCAACCCTTCTGCTCAGGGGAACAGTGGGGAGTCTAGGCAGGCCTCACCGGGTGGACCACGCTCTTAATCCGCAGTCTAAAGTCGCAGCTCAGCGCGGGACCGAGGGCCGATTCGGGGCGCCCTGCGGGGGGTCAGCCGACGCTGCGGAGGAGCCGTTCGACGGCTGTGACGCGCTCGCTGATGACCGCGAGCTCGCTCTGCAACGACGCCTGCCGCTCGACGGCTTCCTCGGCGAGCTTGCGGTACGAGGCCATGGCCACGGCGTCGGCCCGGTGGCGCTGGAGCCTGAGGTAGGCCGTCACGGTGGCCGTGACACCACCGACGGCGATCAGAACGATGGCGATCGCGACGACGGCCCCGGTCATGTCCTCTTCTCCTTCGCGTCGTCCGCATCCCGCACATCGGACGGTGCTTCGTCGCTCCGCGCGGCCTCGATGATTGTATCGATGTTCAACCTGAGGTCGAACGCGGTGAGTTCGAAGTACTTCAGGGCCTTGCCGTCGTGCGAGAGTTCGAGATTGCCCGTCACCAGACCGGCCTTTTCCAGCCGGTCGATGTGCAGGTAGAGGAGCGGCCTCGACATCTCCAGGCGGCGGGCGAGCTCACTGACGTACACACGGCCGCCGGCGAGTTCGGCGAGGATTCTCAGCCGCTGCGCGTGGCCCACGGCTGAGAGCACTGCGAGTAGCTCCTCGCTGCTCATGGCCACCTCTGACAATCCCGGGACGGTTCGAAGGAGACTCTCCCATGCCCTGGAGGTCCACCGGAGGGCCGGGGCGCCTTTGCCCGCACGGCCGTCACGACACCACCGCGGGCGACGGCCGGCAACCGGCCTTCGGACGACACGGCTCCATCGTACGTAGTCCATCTCGGCCACCGGCCGGGACTCCCACCGCGGACGACCGGCCGGGCCGGCACGCCGGGGGCCGGCGGCGGGGCGCGGCGGGCGTATGGTCGGCCGTACGAGCCCTTCTCTCATATCGCCCAGAGCTAGCATCCGCCACCTTCCATAGCGCATAAGTTTGCATCTGCGAGAGTAATACGCCTATCTTGGCGCATATGCAGTTCTACACGATCGGCCAGGCAGCCCGACTGCTCGGAGTGAGCCCGGACACCGCGCGCCGATGGGCGGACGCGGGCAAGGTGGCGACCCACCGCGACGAGGGCGGGCGCCGGCTCATCGACGGCAAGGATCTGGCCGCCTTCTCGGTCGAGATCGCCGCGTCCGGAGGCGAGGCGGACGTTTCGTACACCTCGGTGCGCAACGCCTTCCCCGGCATCGTGACCGCCGTGAAGATGGGCGATGTCGCGGCCCAGGTCGAGATCCAGGCCGGTCCCCATCGGCTGGTCTCACTGCTCACGCGTGAGGCCGTGGAAGAACTGGGGCTGGAGGTCGGCATGGAGGCGACGGCCCGCGTGAAGTCGACCAACGTGCACATCGACCGGACCTGACGCACGGCGGCCCGCCCGCGAGCCTCCGGCCCGGTCAACTCCCCGTCGCGTACCGGCCGTCCACGCGGACGGCGTCGATCCCGCTGATGCGCCGGGCGCCGCACCGGCCCCGGGGAAGGACCAGCTGGGGCCGGCCCGGTCCAGCGGGGTGCCGTCGATGCTCACCGCGAGCAGGACGGGGGCCTGCCCCAAGTCCGGGTCGATCTCGGCCCCGGAGAGCAGGACGCGATGGCCGTCCGCCCCGGACAGCGCGATGAGGAACCGCAGCCGGTCCTTGCGCCGCGCCGGGTCGAAGCCGGGGCCCGCGTCGTTCAGGACGTCGTGCAGCAGCGGTCCGTGACGCGGTGGTGCCGGACACCGCTGGTGGCGCATGCGAAGCCGACCCGGGCCGGATGCTGCGGCCAGGCCGGCAGATCGCCGCACCGTCAGCCGGGCAGGACGCGCGAGGTCGCCCGTCAGGGCGAGCTCCGCCGCCGGACCGGCAGCCGTGACGGACTGGCTCACGGGCTTCCACCTCCCCCGGGGACCGTACCCTCGCGGCGAACCCGTGCAAACGCACATACCCGCCTCTTTCCAGGAAGCTCCCGCTCATGCGATGCCACTAGTGACTTACTCCTGGAATCTGCGGCAGTATGATCAGCTGCGCGCCCCGCGCCGGAGCCCGTGGAACATAGGAGACAGGCTCGTCCGAAGAGCCAGAGGGAGTGGACCCGTGATGACCCGTACCGCGCGCCGGACCCTGCGGATGACCGGTGCAGGCGCGGCCGCGCTGCTGGCACTGAGCGCCTGCTCCTCGTCCGACGGCACGTCCCCGGCCTCGGACTCCTCCGCATCCGGGAAGGCCTCGGAGAAGCTCTCCGGCACGGTGACCGTCTTCGCCGCCGCCTCGCTCAAGGAGAGCTTCACGACGCTGGGCAAGGACTTCGAGAAGGCCCACCCGGGCACGAAGGTCACCTTCAGCTTCGGCGGCAGCGACTCGCTCGCCGCCGGCATCACCGGCGGCGCTCCGGCCGACCTCTTCGCCGCGGCCAGCGCCAGGACGATGGCCGTCGTCACCGACGCGGGCGACGCCTCCGGCACGCCCGCCACCTTCGTGCGCAACGAGCTGGAGATCGCCACCCTGCCGGGCAACCCCGACAGGATCGGCTCCCTGAAGGACCTCACGGAGCCGGACCTCAAGGTCGTGCTCTGCGACAGGACGGTGCCCTGCGGCGCCGCCACGCAGAAGGCTCTGGACGCCGGCGGGCTGAAGCTCACCCCGGTCTCCTACGAGCAGGACGTCAAGAGCGCCCTGACGAAGGTGGAGCTGAAGGAGGCCGACGCCGCCGTCGTGTACAAGACGGACGTGAAGGCCGCGGGTGACAAGGTGGAGGGCGTGGAGTTCCCCGAGTCCGCCGACGCCGTCAACGACTACCCGATCGCACTCCTCAAGGACGCGCCGAACCCGGTGGCCGCCGAGGAGTTCATCGCGTACGTCCGGTCCGCCGAGGGCCAGAAGGTCCTGACCGCGGCTGGATTCCTCACCCCGTGAGCGGACCGGGCAAGTCCGGCTCCGCGGGCGGCACGGTCACGGGTGGCGACGCCCGGGGCGGCGGGCCCCGGCGCCGGCGTGTCCGGGCGAGCGCCCGGAGCGGGATTCCTCTGCCCCTGCTGGTGCCCGCCCTCGTGGGCCTCGCCTTCCTCCTGCTGCCGCTGGCCGCCCTCCTCGTACGGGCCCCCTGGAGCGACCTTCCGGACCAGTTGACCAGCCCGGAGGTCTGGGACGCCCTGCGGCTCTCGCTGATCTGCGCGACCTCCGCCACGGCGCTGAGCCTGGTGTTCGGGGTGCCGCTGGCGTGGCTTCTCGCGCGCACCGAGTTCCCGGGGCGCGGCCTCGTACGGGCGCTGGTGACGCTGCCGCTGGTCCTGCCCCCGGTGGTGGGCGGTGTGGCGCTGCTGCTGGCGCTCGGGCGCAACGGGGTCGTGGGGCAGTGGCTGGACTCGTGGTTCGGGATCACCCTGCCGTTCACCACGGCGGGCGTGGTGGTCGCGGAGACGTTCGTGGCACTGCCGTTCCTCGTCATCAGCGTGGAGGGCACGCTCCGGGCCGCCGACCCGCGCTTCGAGGAGGCCGCCATGACACTGGGCGCCTCCCGCTTCACCGCGTTCCGCAGGGTCACCCTGCCGCTGATCATGCCCGGCGTCGCCGCCGGTTCCGTCCTGGCCTGGGCCCGCGCGCTCGGCGAGTTCGGCGCGACGATCACCTTCGCGGGCAACTTCCCGGGCCGTACGCAGACGATGCCGCTGGCGGTCTATCTCGCGCTGCAGAGCGATCCGGCCGCCGCCATCGCGCTGAGCCTGGTACTGCTCGCCGTGTCCATCGCGGTCCTCGCGGGGCTCCGGGACCGCTGGATGACGGTCTCATGACCCGTACCGCCCTGCCCGCCACGGTCTGTTCAGGACCGTCCGACCGCTGGATGGCCGTCTGATGACCCCTGTCGGCAACGACCCAGGACACGGCCGCCCGGGGGCGGGACTGGACGCACGTCTCGTCGTGGACAGGGGGGCCTTCCGCCTCGACGTGGCGCTGAGCGTCGCCCCCGGCGAAGTCGTCGCGCTGCTCGGGCCGAACGGCGCCGGGAAGACCACCGCGCTGCGCGCCCTCGCCGGACTGGCCCCGCTGACCGGTGGCCATCTGCGTCTCGACGGAGCCTCGCTGGACGATGCGCCGCCCGAGTCCCGCCCGGTCGGTGTCGTCTTCCAGGACTATCTGCTGTTCCCTCATCTGACCGCCCTGGACAACGTCGCCTTCGGCCCCCGCTGCCAGGGCATGTCCAGGACGGAGGCCCGCGCGCAGGCCGCGCGGTGGCTGGACCGGATGGGGCTGGCGGAGCACGCCGGTGCCCGGCCGCGGCGGCTCTCCGGCGGCCAGGCCCAGCGCGTCGCTCTCGCCCGTGCCCTGGCGACGCACCCCCGGCTGCTGCTCCTGGACGAGCCGCTCGCCGCGCTCGACGCCCGCACCCGCCTCGACGTACGCGCCCAGCTCCGCCGTCATCTGGCCGACTTCGAGGCGGTGGCCGTGCTGGTCACGCACGATCCGCTGGACGCGATGGTGCTGGCCGACCGGCTCGTCGTCATCGAGCACGGCCATGTCGTGCAGGAGGGCGCGCCGCAGGACATCGCCCGCCGTCCGCGTACGGACTACATCGCCCGGCTGGTCGGCCTGAACCTCTACAAGGGCCGGGCCGACGGGCACACGGTCCGGCTGGAGACGGGACCCGTCGTCACCACCACCGAGGAGCTCACCGGTCCCGTGTTCGTGGCCTTCCCTCCGAGTGCCGTGACCCTGTACCGCGACCGCCCCACCGGCTCCAGCGCCCGTAACCTCTGGCGCTGCGAGGTGGCGGGACTGGAGACCCACGGCGACCGGATCCGGGCCGGCCTCACCGGCGAACTCCCGCTCGCGGCCGACCTGACGACGGTTGCCGCCGCCGAACTCGACCTCCACCCGGGGGCGCCGGTGTGGGCGGCGGTCAAGGCCACGCAGACGCAGGCGTATCCCGCCTGACCCGCGCCGGGGCGGGCTTCAGGCGCTGTCGCCCCCGGCCGGGCCCTGGACGTCCCGCGCGGCTTCCCGCAGCCACGGGATGGACACCTGATCGGACAGCCGGGGGTTCCACACCGCGTCGATCCCGACGCCATGGAGCGGGAACGGGAACTCCTCGATCCGCAGGCCCGCGACCGTACCATCGCGGAAGCCAGCCGGAACCGGGCCTATGACCTGCATATGTTCCGCCTCGGGCCGAGGGCACCTCCGGCTTCGACGAGTCCGGGGCACACACCCCGATGAGTTCCGGCCGTGCGACGAGTCCGTACTGGTGACGTCGCCCGGGCGTCGCACGGCGCTGCCCGGCACGAGACCCTACGGAGGACACCATGACGACCACGCCGAGTGCACCGGCCACCGCGCCCGGAAGCCCGCCCGTCGTCGATCAGGCCACCTGGCAGGCAGCCCGTGACGAGCTCCTGATCCGCGAGAAGGCGCACACCCGCGAGGGCGACGCCATCGCGGCGGCCCGTCGCCGGCTGCCGATGGTGGAGTTCGACGGGACGACCGAGGTCGTGGGGCCCGACGGCCCGGTCCCCTTCCTGGAGCTCTTCCAGGGCCGCGACGAGCTCGTGGCGTACAAGCACATGTGGCACGACGGCGCGCCGCACCAGGGCCAGTGCGAGGGCTGCACCAGCGCGGCCTGGAGCCTGCGGGACCCCGTCTATCTCAACGCCCGCGGCGTCTCGCTCGCCATCCTGACGACGGGCGCGTGGGAGGAGGTGGCCCCCTTCGTCGAATTCATGGGCTACACCCATCCCTGGTACTCGGTGCGTGGCGTCGAGGGGCCGGCCGGCGGAGACATGGGGTACCTCACCTGCTATCTGCGCGACGGCGACCGGGTGTTCCTCACCTACTCCACGACGGGCCGCGGCAACGAGGCGTTCAGCGGCTTCTTCGGCCTGCTCGACATGACGCCCCACGGCCGCGACGAGGCCTGGCAGGAGAACCCCGAGGGCCGGCCCGAGGGGCACGGCCCGTGCTGGTACTGGCGCACGGACGCGGACGGCCGGGCCACCTGGGGCCCGACGAGCCGCCCCGTACCGCAGTGGACCCGCCCCGGAGCGACACCCGTGGAGACCCTCGGCCGCCAGGAGCACTGCCACTGACGCGCCCCGGCCCACGGCGCCGGCCCGTCCCCGGCGCGGAGGAACGGGAGGGCGCGGCGTTCCGGCCGCGCGGGTGCCGATCGGTGCGTGGGCGGTGGCCGGGCCGCCGCTCACGAATCGACGGGCACCCGCCATGTGCCGCGTCGGTGCAGGTGGTCCAGGCCCGCCTGGAGTGGGCTCGGCACAACCGCCAGCACCGGGCAGGCGGCGTGCGCCAGGCAGTACCGGACCACCGACGGCCGCAGCGCCCGGAGCAGCGGCCCGCGCGATCCGGTGCCGACGACGAGCAGGTCACCGGGGTCGCGGGCCGCGTCCACCAGAGCGGCCCCGGGGGTGCCCCGGACGACGCGTCCGACCGGGGTCACACCCGGCCAGCACGCACCGAAGTCGGCCAGGAACAGGCGCAGTCGGTCCACCGCCGCGTCACGGCACTCGGTCAGTACCGAGTGGCCGCAGGCGGCCCGGCTGCCCGGGCCGCCACCTGGAGGCTGCCAGGCCAGCACGGCCAGCAGCTCCGCGTCCCGCGCCCTGGCCTGTGCCGCGGCCGCGTGCAGGGCCGTGAGGCTCCCCAGGGAACCGTTCACCCCGACCACGACTCGTCCTCGCACCGTCCCGCCTTCCTGTCCGCCGCCCTTCGGCTTCAAGGGAAGGACCCCGAAGGGCCCTCGGGCACCGGCACTGACGGCTCCCTGACGCCCGGGGGGCATTCCCTTGCGGTTCCCTGACGCGGCCGGCCTGCCGGTCGTCAATGACGCGTAAGGGCCTCCCGATCGCCGTCAGAATGCCGTCATGGAGCGGTCCCCCGGGCCCGCCGGCGAGCAAGGCTTCGGTGACGCGCCGGCCGCCTCCAGGCGGCCGGCGCCCCGACACAGCTCCGAGCCCGCGAGGAGGGCCTCATGTGCCTGTTCCTGTACGACGACGATCCCGAGCCCGAGGAACCGGTCCCGGCCGGGCCCCTGTTCGTGCCCGTCCGGCCGGGACGCGACACCGGAGCCGTGGTCCGGCTCTACCGCACACCGCTGGGCGCACGGACCGCCGTCGGCTTCACCAGCTCGGAACGCCTCACCGCGGTGCTGGGCGAGAGCCAGACGTACATCCGGCTGCCGGAACCCGTCCTGCGGGCGCTGGGAGAACCGCTCGGCGCGGGCCTGGTCACCGTCGATCCGACGCTGTCGGCCCCACGGGTCTCCCCGGACACGCCCACGCCGGACCCTCTGCCGGTCCGGCCGGTGGCCGGACCGGCAGAGGCGGGGGGACGGCGCCGATGACCACGGTCTGACGCTCGTGACCGCCACGGACGCGGACGAAGGGCAGAGAATGCCTCGCCCTCACACGGTCGGCGTCCGCGTCCGAGCCGTCGACGAACGACCGCCACCACTCCGCCGGGCTCCGCGGCCGAAGGCCGGAGTCCGTACCGTGGCGCTCCCGGGACCTGCGAGAACTGCATCGGGGCGCCGCCGGGCCCTCACCGCACTGGGTGATGCCGGGCCAGGCCGCACGGGCGCGACGCGTCCACCGGGGCCCGGCTCCGTATCCGGGCCCCGGACCGTCGCCCCGAGCTGCCGGCCCGGTTGCGGCGGCCCGCTCCTGACCTGACGGTGGTGCTGGGAGCGCGGCCTGCGGCGGCGCGGTCAGGAAGCGAGGAAGGCCGATGGACGACAGCCCAGGTGGGCGCCGGGCCCGGAGTGCACCCGCCCTTCCCCTGCACGGGCGGGTCGCGGTCGTCACTGGCGCGGCTCGCGGTATCGGCGAAGCGCTCGCCCGGAGTCTCTCCGGCGCCGGCATGCAGGTCGCCCTGCTCGGCAGGGAAAGGGCGACCTTGCTGAAGGCCGCCGAGTCCCTCCCCGGCCGGACCATGTGCGTCGAGTGCGACATCACCGACCGCACGGAGCTGGCGGACGCGGCACGCCGCGTGGAGAGGGAACTCGGGCCCGCGAGCGTGGTCGTGGCCAACGCCGGCATCGCGGTGAGCGGCTCGTTCGACCGTACGGCCGCAGAGCTCTGGCAGCGCGTCATCGACGTCAACCTCACCGGCTCCGCGAACACCGCCCGCGCCTTCCTGCCCCAGCTCACCGTCACCCGCGGATACTTCCTGCAGATCGCCTCCACCGCCGCGTTCGGCGCCGCACCCATGATGAGCGCGTACTGCGCCTCCAAAGCGGGAGCGGAGTCGTTCGCGCTTTCCCTGCGCGGCGAGATCGAACCGGACGGTGTCCAGGTCGGCATCGCCTACCTGCACTGGACCGGCACAGACATGCTCTCCGGCATCGATGACGACCCCGTCCTCGAAGCGCTGCGCCGCAATCAGCCTCGCCCCGCCCGCCGCGTCCACAGTGCCGCCCAGGTCGCCCAGTGGCTCACCCAGGGCATCGCCCGCCGCAGCCGTCACATCTACGCCCCGCCGTGGCTGCGCTGGTGCCAGCCTTTCCGGCCCCTGTTCCCGGCCCTCGTCGCGCGGACCAGCCGCCGCGAACTCCGGGCCCACCACGACGGGACGATCTCCTCCCGCGGCAAGATCCTGGGCGTCGGAGGGCGCGCCGACTGGAACTCCTACCGTGCCTCCCGCTCCGCTCCCCCGTCCGACCCGTAGGAGCAGCAGCCTCGTCGCGGACACTCCGGCCCTTCGCACCCTCACGGCTTCCCACTGGCCGACCGACCACGGTGGGTACGGTCACCTCACCCAGGACGGCCGGCAGCGCTGCCGCCGAGTGGCCGAGGTGACCGCCGGGCCCTACCTGCTCACATCAGGCCGAGCGACCGCAGCACACGGCGCTGGGACGCGGTCGGCACCGCGGGCCAGTAGACGTAGCAGACCCCGCCCGTGCCGCCCCTGACCGCCCCGTTCGCGTCGTAGCGCTTCGTACGCAGCCAGATGTTCTCCCATTCGCGCCGCGCATAGACACGGCGTACGGCGTCGTTGTCCGGCGAGGCCGGGTCGTTGGCGATCACGTCGCCCTCGGGCGTGAAGCCGATGACCGTCATCAGGTGCCCGGAGGTTCCGTAGCCCGCCCCGGTGAGCTCGCCCTTGAAGAACGACTGTGACGTTATGACCGGGATACCCGCACCGATCAGGCGCTCCACGTCGGTCAGGGAGCCGAGCCGGGTGACGGCCGCGCTCATCTCCGTGTATGTCGACGCGTAGGCGGCGTTGAACGGCCAGTTGCCGCAGCCCTCGTACTGGTAGTCGAAGGTGTGGCGGGCCGCGTGGCAGACCTGCGGGTCGGCGAGGCCCGGTTTGACCCAGGCGAGCTCCTCGGCGGTGGGCCGCCTCCCCCAGTACTCGATGATCATCTGCGAGGAGGTGGGGCTGCACCAGGCCTCACCGCCGTTGTCGTACTCCGGGTACTGCCCCACGTGGACGTTCTGCGAGTAGCGCGGGACGGCGAGCTCCCGGCCGGCGCCGGGGGTGGTGGCCGGGACCGTGAAGCGGTCCGGGACGTCCGAGGCCATGGCGCCGATCCGGTGGACCGTGGGCGTGAGGCGCGTGCCGGGGGTGCGGTGGAGGGTGAGCCGCAGCCGGTACGAGACGAGGCGCAGCCCGCTCGCGGGGTCGTCCAGGGAGAAGGTGTCGGTCCAGATGGTGCTCCTGCCGTCGGTCTGGTCGTCCACCGAGGTGCGGCGGATGTCCGTGTCACCGGCGGCCCAGCGGCCCATTACGTACCAGGGGGTGTCCGTGCCGTCCGAGTAGGTTCCGCGCAGCTCGATCTGGATCCAGGTGCCCTGCGGGGTGTGGGCGTTCCAGGAGGCGATCACCTCGGTGGCGGGGACGGTGGAGCGGTGGACCGGCGAGGTCCACGTGGCGTACTCCCATGTGCTGGTGGTGCCGGTGTGCGGGTCCGCGTAGGAGGTGGTCCCGGCGGGGGCGGCGATCACCAGGCCGGGGCGCCGTCCGGCGACGGCACGGGTGCCCTCCGGCGCGCCACCGCACCAGTCGGTGTATGTCGTCCAGAAGCGGTTGTCCACGAGCGAGGCCGCCGCCCGGGACGAGGAGCGGGCGGCTGCCGCCGCGGGGGCGGCCGTGGCAGCGGTTCCGGCCGCCGCCGCTGCCGCGAGCGCGGCGGTGAGCACGGTCCTGCGTGATGTCGGTCTGGTCATGGGCGAGACCCCCGGTCGTTGAGCGGAATGGGGCTGCGGGTGCCGATCGGTGCGCCAACTATTGCGGGTCGGGCCCGCATCCGGCCAGTGATTCGACTCGTGCCGCAGCAGCAATATTGGTCTGGTCCACTGATGTGACCTGCGCGTGCCCGAAGGCGGCTCCACCCGGTCTCGTAGGCTGGGGCCATGAACGACCTGGCGGACCGCGCACGCCGGCTGCGCTCCCTGCCGCCGTCCTGCGGACCGGTGCGGCTGATCGCGGTCGACGGCCACGCGGGGTCCGGCAAGAGCACCTTCACCGGCCGGCTGGCCGAGGCGCTGGGCGGCGCCCCCGTGCTCCGTCTGGACGACCTCGCCACCCATGAGGAGCTCTTCTCCTGGACGGACAGGCTCCGGACCCAGGTCCTGGACCCGCTCTCGCGGGGCGAGGCCGCGCGGTATGCCCCGTACGACTGGACGGCCCGGCGCTTCGGGCCGCCGAGGACGCTGGAGGCCGCCCCGGTGGTGCTCGTGGAGGGCGTGGGCGCGGGGCGCGCAGCCGTGCGGCCGTTTCTCGCGGGACTGCTGTGGATCGAGGGCGGCAGTGCGGCGTCCTGGGCGCGGGGCAGACTCCGCGACGGACCGGCTCTCACGGAGTTCTGGGACGGCTGGACCGTCGCGGAGCGGCGGCATTTCGCCGAAGACCCCTCCTACCCGTTCGCGGACGTGGTGATACGGCGGTTGCCCATGGGATACGCGTGGCTAAAAGGACCTCGCGTGACTGCGGGGACGAGTCACATCCTCACGGAGAGTGAAGGATGAGGGTCGGCATACCGGCCAGTAGGAGAATGCCCCGGAAGTCCCCCAACTCGGCTTGACCGAGGGCCCGTACAGGTCTTACGTTCTCAATGTGCGGCTTTGCGGAGCCCTCACAGACGCGAGGCCCCCGGTTGTTCCCCCGTGACCGGGGGCTTCGTTCTGCCCTCCCGCACTCCCGGAAAGGGCCGTTCTCTCACGCTCGGTGACCGCCCCCGAAGCGCCGGTAACGCCCTTAACCGCTCACTCCCTGTGCAGGTACGATGCGTCTCTGTGTGGTCAATTCCCGTCCTCGGCACGGTGATTAGGCGCCCAGCGCTGGGCATGCTGTGCGGGCGGGACATTCGTGGGGGCACGGTTTGTGGGGGACCTGATGGACATCGGCACGCAGGGCACGCAGGCCCCGGCCGACCTTGCCTGGCTGCGCGGGGTGGACGCCTACACCATGGGCGCGTACCCGCAGGCCGAGGAGGAGTTCAGAACCGCGGTGCGCCTCGACCCCGGCATGGCGGACGGCTGGCTGGGCCTCCACGCGCTGCGGATCGACACCACCACGGCGCTGTTACGCATGTACCGCCATCGCGACCGCTTCGGCGAGCAGCGCACACGCCATCGCCGCACGCTCAACTCGTGGTACTGGCTGGGCTGGTGGGTGCAGCCGGTGCTGGAGAGCCCGCGGGACCTGCTGCTCGCGCACGCCTCGCACTGGCTCGACGGCCGCCATGTGCCCGAGCTGGACCGCGCGCTGGCGGGTCTGCCGCCGATAGACACGGACTCCCAGGTGCGCTTCCTGCACGCCTGCCGCTCCTATCTGGTCAAGGACTGGGAACAGCTCGTACGCACCACGGAGCAGCTCATCGACGATCCGCTGCTCGGCATCGAGGCGGGGCTCTTCGGCGGGATGGCCCGGGTACGTCTGGAGATGTACGGGCAGGCCGAACCCCTGCTCTCCGCAGCCCTGATGCGCTGCCGCAGCGAGCAGCCGCAGCGCAAGGAGCTGCGCTACTGGCTGGCGAGGGCGCACGAGGGCACCGGGCGCAGCGCGGCGGCCCTTCCGCTGTACCGAGCGGTGCACCGTGTCGACCCGGCCTTCATGGACACCTCGGCCAGGCTCGCCGCGATCTCCGAAGGCGACGGTTTCGACGAGGCCGCCGATCTCGCGGCCGTCTCGCTGGCCGGCTTCGGTTCGGACGGTGTGGGCGTGGACGGTGCGGGGACGGAGGTCCAGCCGGACGCGGACTTCGTGCTCGGCACCGACCTGGTGGAGAGCCGTGAGCCCTGGCTGGGCGGCGACTCCCCGGTCATGCCGGGCGCCACCACGCCGCCCGGACCCGGCGGCGGCACGCGGGAGAAGCCCGGGTCGCCGAGGCGCTCCGTGTTCCCCGCGGGCCCGAGCGACCCGGCGCTGCTCGCCGAGGCACTGGCGGAGCTGGAGCGCATGGTCGGCCTCGAACCCGTGAAGCGCCAGGTCAAGGCGCTGTCCGCGCAGCTGAACATGGCACGTCTGCGCGCGGAGCAGGGCCTTCCCGTGCAGCCCCCGAAGCGTCACTTCGTCTTCTCCGGCCCCTCGGGGACGGGCAAGACCACGGTCGCCCGCATCCTCGGCCGGGTCTTCTACGCACTCGGGCTGCTGGGTGGCGACCATCTGGTGGAGGCCCAACGGTCGGATCTGGTGGGCGAGTTCCTCGGCCAGACCGCGGTGAAGGCCAATGAGCTGATCGATTCGGCGCTCGGCGGGGTGCTGTTCGTCGACGAGGCGTACAGCCTCTCCAACTCCGGTTACAGCAAGGGCGACGCATACGGGGACGAGGCCCTCCAGGTCCTCCTCAAGCGGGCCGAGGACAACAGGGATCATCTGGTCGTCATCCTCGCCGGCTATCCGGAGGGCATGGACCGGCTGCTGTCCACCAACCCGGGGCTCTCCTCGCGCTTCACCACCCGGGTGGACTTCCCGAGCTACCGTCCGCTCGAACTCACCGCGATCGGCGGGGTGCTGGCCGCCGAGAACGGCGATGTGTGGGACGAGGAGTCGACGGACGAGCTGCGCAGCATCAGCGGGCACGTGGTGGACCAGGGCTGGATCGACGAGCTGGGCAACGGCCGGTTCCTGCGCACCCTGTACGAGAAGAGCTGCGCCTACCGCGATCTGCGGCTTTCCGGCTACACCGCCGCACCGACCAGGGACGATCTGGCCACCCTGCGGCTGCCCGACCTGATGCAGGCGTACGGCGAAGTGCTGTCCGGGCGGGGCCCCGTGGACCGGGGCACCCAGGAGCCCGGGGCCCTGTGACACCGCTGCCGCCGTACGGGTCCCGTACGGCGGCAGCGGTGTCCGGACCGGCCGGGATCAGACCAGCGGCGCCATGGCCTTCGGCGCCTCCACCGTGCGGCGGGGCACCGAGACGCGGTGGGCGGGGTCGCGGACCTCGCCCACGAGCATCTCCAGGACGTCCTCCATGGCGACGAGCCCCAGCACCCTGCCCGAGGCGTCGGCGACCTGGGCGAGATGCGTGGCGGCGCGGCGCATCACCGTCAGGGCGTCGTCCAGCGGCAGTTCCGCCCGTACGGTCGCCATCGGCCGCCAGATCTGCTGGGGAACGGCACGGTCGCCGTCCTCCAGCTCCAGGACGTCCTTCACGTGCAGATAGCCCATGAAGGGGCCGCCGCCCTCCGCGCAGACCGGGAAGCGCGAGTAGCCGGTGCGTACGGTCAGCTCCTCGACGCGGCGCGGGGTGACGGAGGGGTCCACCGTCACCAGGGAGGCCCGGTCGAGCAGCACATCGGTCACGGGCCTGCTGCCCAGTTCGAGGGCGTCCCCGAGGCGCTCCCGCGCCTCGGGTTCCAGCAGGCCCGCCATTCCGGAGTCCTCCACCAGACGGTTCAGCTGTTCACTGGTGAAGACGGCCTCGACCTCGTCCTTCGGCTCGACCTTGAAGAGCCGGAGCACGAGCCGGGCGCACGCCCCGAGGGCCGAGGTGACCGGCCGGCAGAGCCGGGCGAAGCCGACCAGTCCGGGGCTGAGCCACATCGCCGTCTTCTCCGGGGCGGCCATGGCCAGGTTCTTCGGGACCATCTCGCCGATGACGAGGTGGAGGAAGACCACGGAGGCCAGGGCGACCGCGAAGCCCAGCGGGTGGACGAGCCCCTCGGGCACGTGTGCCGCGTGGAAGACGGGTTCCAGCAGGTGGGCGACGGTCGGCTCGGCGACGGCGCCGAGCGTGAGGGAGCAGACGGTGATGCCGAACTGTGCGGCGGCCATCATCTGCGGCAGGTTCTCCAGGCCGTACAGGACCTGTCGGGCCCGGCTCGACCCGGCCGCGGCGAGGGGTTCGACCTGACTGCGGCGTACGGAGACGAGCGCGAACTCCGCTCCGACGAAGAAGCCGTTCGCCAGCACGAGGAGGCCGGCGAACATCAGCTGCACGAGACTCATCGCACGGCCTCCAGCAGATCCTGGGAGAGGCGCTCCGCGGGGGCCGGCGTCAGCTCCGTCAGCCGGACGAAGCGGACCCGCTCCGCGCGGTAGTGGCCGACCTGGCGGACGGAGATACGCCAGCCGGGCAGTTCGGCGCGGTCACCGGGTGCGGGGATGCGTCCCAGCAGATCGGCGATCAGGCCCGCCACGGTCTCGTACGGCCCTTCGGGGACGTCAAGGCCCATGCCGCGCAGGGTCAGCACCCGGGTGCTGCCTTCCACGTCCCATCCGGAGCGGCCGTCGTCGGCGACGACCGGGGCCATCTCGGGACGGTCGGCGCCCTCGGCGTCGTGCTCGTCGCGGACCTCGCCGACGAGCTCCTCGATGATGTCCTCCAGGGTGACGACACCGGCGGTGCCGCCGTACTCGTCGACCACCACGGCTATCGGCTGCTCGCTCCGCAGCCGGGTGAGCAGCTGTTCGACCGGAAGGGTCTCCGGCACCAGGAGCGGCGGTACGGCGATCAGGCTCACCGGGGTGCGCAGCCGGTCCTGGGCGGGGACGGCCAGGGCGTTCTTGAGGTGGACCATGCCGACCACCTCGTCGATGCGCTCCCGGTAGACGGGGAACCGGGACAGTCCGGTGGCCCGAGTGAGGTTGAGGACGTCCGCCGCGGTCGCGGAGGACTGGAGGGCGCTGACCTTCACCCTCGGGGTCATGACGTGCTGCGCGGTGAGTCCGGCGAGGGAGAGGGTCCGCACGAAGAGATCGGCGGTGTCCTGTTCCAGGGTGCCCGCCTCGGCGGAGTGCCGGGCCAGCGAGACCAGCTCGCCGGGGGTGCGGGCGGAGGCCAGTTCGTCGGTGGGTTCGACGCCCAGCAGCCGCACCAGCCGGTTGGCGACGGTGTTCAGCGCGGTGATCACCGGGCGCAGGAGCGTGGAGAAGCGGTGCTGGGGCCCGGCGACGAACCGGGCGACCTGGAGCGGCCGGGAGACCGCCCAGTTCTTGGGCACGAGTTCGCCGATGACCATCTGGACGGCGGAGGCGAACAGCATGCCGGTGACCACGCTCACACCGGGAACGGCCCCTTGGGGCAGTCCGGTGGCGGTGAGGGGTCCGGCGAGCAGCTGGGCGAGCGCCGGTTCGGCGAGCATGCCGACGACCAGCGAGGTGATGGTGATGCCGAGCTGGGTGCCGGAGAGCTGGAAGGAGAGTTCGCGCAGGGCCGCGACGACGGTGCGGGCCCGGCGGTCGCCTTCGGCGGCGGCGCGTTCGGCGTCCGGCCGTTCCACGGTGACGAGCCCGAATTCGGCCGCCACGAAGAATCCGTTGGCGAGGATGAGAAGGAATGCCGCGAGGAGCAGCAACAGGGGGGTGGTCATGCCGCCGCCTCCGGGGAGAGGGCGGCGCAGGTACTACCGGACGATCCGTCCATTGCTGGAGGGAGTCACTCCTTGGGTCGCAGGAAAGTGCCCCGCGGGCCTCGGGGGCCTTCCGGTGCGGGGCGGGGCGCACCCGGTGCGCCACCGGAAACCAGAATAATCGGGATCCGGCCGTACGGGGCAGTGGGCTCAGCCGTTCTCCGTGGCCTCGTTCACTCCGCTGCCGTGGAACTCGACGAGGGCGCGCAGGGTCCGGGCGTCCCGAATGGCCCGTTCCCTGGCGATTCCGGGCTGGATGCCGAGCGCGGGCATGCTGGTGCCGTCGCTGAGGTCGAGGAAGACCCAGGGGTCACCGGCGCGCAGGTTGACGCGGAGGATCTCCGCCCAGGCCAGTCGGCGGGTACGGGTGATGTTGACGACGGTGACCCCGGAGGCGTCGGCGGTGACGCGGGGCCTGCTGAGCAGGGCGAGGACCCCGAAGAAGAGCAGGGCGACGAAGACGAAACTGGTCCGCTCCCCCGGGCCGAGGTTCTCCAGGATCATCGCGACCGCGGTGATGACGACGAACATCGCCGCCCCCACGGCCAGCAGGACCACTCGGGTGAGCGTGGGCCTGAAGGTGGCCGGAAGGGCGGGGAGTTCGGTCGGCCGGGGCTCGGGGGCGGACATGGCGGCGCTGTCGTCCTTCGCTGTGCTGGGATCCGGCTCGGGTGTGCTGCGGGCTGCCGTCAGAGGCGGCAGGCGTGGATGGCCGTGGTGAGGATGGCGCGCGCGCCGAGCTCGTACAGGTCGTCCATGATCCGCTGGGCCTCCTTGGAGGCGACCATGGAGCGGACGGCGACCCAGCCCTCGTGGTGCAGCGGGGAGATCGTCGGCGACTCCAGGCCCGGGGTGAGGGCGACGGCGCGCTCCAGGTGCTCGACCCGGCAGTCGTAGTCCATCATCACGTAGCTGCGGGCGACCAGGACGCCCTGGAGACGGCGCAGGAACTGCTGCACCTTGGGGTCCTCGGCGTCGGCGCCCTTGCGGCGGATCACGACGGCTTCCGAGGTCATGATCGGCTCGCCGATGACCTCCAGGCCCGCGTTGCGCAGGCTGGTCCCGGTCTCGACGACGTCGGCGATGATCTGCGCGACCCCGAGCTCGATGGCCGTCTCGACGGCGCCGTCGAGGTGGACGACGGAGGCCTTGACGCCCTCCTCGGCGAGGTGCTTCGCCACGATGCCCTCGTAGGACGTGGCGATCGTCATGCCGTCGAAGTCCTTGGGGCCGGTGGCCGTGCCGGGCTTGGTGGCGTAACGGAAGGTGGAGCGCGCGAAGCCGAGCTGGAGGATCTCCTCGGCCTCGGCGCCGGAGTCCAGCAGCAGGTCGCGGCCGGTGATGCCGATGTCGAGGCGGCCGGAGCTGACGTAGATCGCGATGTCACGCGGCCGCAGGTAGAAGAACTCCACCTCGTTGGTCGGGTCGACCAGGACGAGTTCCTTCGACTCCTTGCGCTGCCGGTAGCCCGCCTCATGGAGCATCGCCATCGCAGGCCCGGAGATTGCACCCTTGTTGGGGACGGCGATGCGCAGCATGAGGTCAGGTTTCCTTTGTGCGGAGGGAGTTCCGGGACGTGCGGGGGTGTGGCTCAGAGGTGGGCGTAGACGTCGTCGAGGGAGATCCCGCGGGCGACCATCATCACCTGGACGTGGTACAGCAGCTGCGAGATCTCCTCGGCGGCGGCTTCCTTGCCCTCGTATTCGGCGGCCATCCAGACCTCGGCGGCCTCCTCGACGACCTTCTTGCCGATGGCATGCACGCCCTTTTCCACCAGTTCGGCGGTGCGGGAGGTGGAGGGGTCGCCGTCGGCGGCCTTGAGCTGGAGCTCGGCGAAGAGCTCTTCGAAGGTTTTGTTCGCCATGATGGTCCTTAGAATACGGGGTCCCGGAGCACTGCTCAGCGCCAGGGTTCGCTGACGGTGCGCAACGTGGCCGCGGTGGCGACGGCCGCGGTGACCGCTTCGTGCCCCTTGTCCTCGTTGGAGCCCTCGAGTCCGGCCCGGTCCAGGGCCTGTTCCTCGTTGTCACAGGTGAGGACGCCGAAGCCGACGGGGACCCCGGTGTCGACGGTGACCTGTGTGAGGCCGCTGGTCACGCCCTGGGACACGTACTCGAAGTGGGGGGTGCCACCTCGGATGATCACGCCGAGGGCGACGATCGCGTCGTAGCCGCGGCCGGCGAGGACCTTGGCGACCACCGGGAGCTCGAAGCTGCCGGGGACGCGCAGGAGCGTCGGCTCGTCGATGCCCAGGTCGTGCAGGGCGCGCAGCGCCCCGTCGACGAGCCCGTCCATGACCTTCTCGTGCCACTGGGCCGCGATCACCGCCACCCGCAGGTCTCCGCAGTTGCGTACGGACAGTTCGGGTGCGCCCTTGCCGCTCATGTCTCTCCTGTGTGTTCGTCGGTGCTTACTGGTTGCCGCAGGCCGACGCGGCGGTGGCGTCGAGCCAGGGCAGGTCGTGGCCCATGCGGTCCCGCTTGGTGCGCAGGTACCGCAGGTTGTGCTCACCGGCCTGGACCGGCATGGGCTCGCGCCCGGTGATCCCGAGTCCGTGCCGTACGAGGGCGGCCGTCTTGTCCGGGTTGTTCGTCATCAGGCGCAGGGTGTGCACGCCGAGGTCCCGCAGTATCTGCGCGCCCGCCGCGTAGTCCCGGGCGTCGGCGGGCAGGCCGAGTTCGAGGTTGGCGTCGAGGGTGTCGGAGCCGCGCTCCTGGAGTTCGTACGCGCGCAGCTTGGACAGGAGCCCGATGCCCCGGCCCTCGTGGCCGCGCAGATAGACGACGACCCCGCGGCCCTCGGCCGTGACGCGCTCCATGGAGGTGTGCAGCTGGGGGCCGCAGTCGCAGCGCTGGGACTGGAAGATGTCGCCGGTCAGGCACTCGGAGTGCATCCGGACGAGGACGTCCTGGCCGTCGCCGATGTCGCCGTGGACGAGCGCCACGTGTTCGACCCCGTCGACGGTGGAGCGGTATCCGTACGCGGTGAACGGGCCGAAGGAGGTGGGCAGCCGCACCTCGGCCTCACGGCGCACGGTCGGCTCGGAGCTGCGGCGGTAGGCGATCAGGTCCTCGATGGAGATGATCGTGAGGCCGTGCTTGCGGGCGAACGGGACGAGTTCGGGCAGCCGCAGCATCACCCCGTCCTCGCCGGCGATCTCGACGATGGCGCCGGCGGGGCGCAGTCCGGCGAGCCTGGCCAGGTCGACGGCGGCCTCGGTGTGGCCGTTGCGGACGAGGACGCCGCCGGAGCGGGCGCGCAGCGGGAAGACGTGGCCGGGGCGTACGAAGTCCCCGGGGCCCGCCGTGCCGCCCGCCAGCATCCGCAGCGTGGTGGCGCGGTCGGCGGCGGAGATCCCGGTGGTCACCCCGTGTTCCGCGGAGGCGTCGACGGAGACGGTGAACGCGGTCTTCATCGACTCGGTGTTGTGCGTGACCATCTGCGGGAGTTCGAGCCGTTCGAGCTCGTCGGTCTCCATGGGCGCGCAGATGAGGCCGCGGCACTCGCTCATCATGAAGGCGATGATCTCGGGGGTCGCCTTCTCGGCGGCGATGACGAGGTCGCCCTCGTTCTCCCGGTCCTCGTCGTCGACGACCACGACGGGCCGTCCGGCGGCGATGTCGCGGATCGCCTGCTCGACGGGGTCGAGCGAGAGGTCCTCATGGGTGCGGTCGTACGGCCGTACGGGCTGGGCAGTCATGCCGTGGCTCCTTCCAGAGCGGGTGTCCGCGTGCGCAGCCACCAGTCGCGCATGCCCCACAGGACGAGGGCGCCGTAGACGACGTAGATGAGACCGGAGAAGGCGAGCCCGCTGTGGAAGTTGAGGGGTACGCCGACGAGGTCGACGAGCAGCCACGCGAACCAGAACTCGACCATGCCGCGCGCCTGCGCGATCATCGCCACGAGGGTGCCGGCGAAGATGTAGGCGTCCGCCCAGGGGCTCCACGAGAGCGACGGGAACGCCGTGAACAGTCCGCCGACGGCGAGGGTTCCGACGACCGCGCCGCCGAGCAGGTACCCGCGCTCGCGCCAGGTGGCGAAGCGCACGGCGATGGAGCCGTCCTGGGCCTGCTGCCGGCCGCGGGTCCACTGCTGCCAGCCCCAGACGGCGACGGCGATGACGATCAGCTGCTTGCCGACGCTGCCCGCCTGCTGCACGGAGACGTTGGCGGCGACGAGGACGACGCCGGACAGGAGCTGGGCCGGCCAGGTCCACACGGAGCGGAGCCAGCCGAGGGCCAGTGCGATCAGGCCGATCGTGTTGCCGAGCATGTCCGACCAGATGATGTGCTGCCCGAAGACCGTGAAGGCCTCCGAGTTCAGCCAGTCCAGGGTGCTCATGCGGCCGGTCCCCCGGTCTGCGGGACGGCGCTCGTGCCGAGCAGCCGCTCGACGTACTTCGCGAGGACGTCCACCTCCAGGTTGACCGGGTCGCCGGGCACCTTGATGCCGAGCGTGGTCAGGGCGAGGGTGGTGGGGATGAGGCTGATGGTGAAGTAGTCGGGTCCCGCCTCGACGACGGTCAGGCTCACCCCGTCGACGGTGATCGAGCCCTTCTCCACCACGTAGCGGGTCAGGCCCTCGGGCAGGGAGATCTTCACGATCTCCCAGTTCTCCGAGACCCGGCGCTCGACGATGCGGCCCGTGCCGTCGACGTGGCCCTGGACGATGTGCCCGCCGAGCCGCCCGCCGAGCGCCATCGGGCGCTCCAGGTTGACCCGGGAGCCGGCCGCGAGCGCGCCGAGGCTGGAGCGGTCCAGGGTCTCGGCCATGACGTCGGCGGTGAACTCGTTCTCCCCGAGGTCCACGACGGTCAGGCAGACGCCGTTGACGGCGATGGAGTCGCCGTGCTTGGCGCCCTCGGTGACGACGGGGCCGCGCAGCCGGAAGCGGGAGGCGTCGTCGAGCTTCTCGACGGCGGTGACCTCACCCAGTTCTTCGACAATTCCGGTGAACACTCAGTTTCCCTTCCGAGCAGGAACGGGGACGGCGGTGATGCGCAGATCGGGGCCGATACGGACGGTCTCGGTCACATCGAGGCGCAACGCCTGGGAGATGGTGGAGATTCCGGCGTCGGCGAGGGCCGCGGGGCCCGCGCCGAGGAGGACCGGAGCGAGATAGCCGACGACGGTGTCGACCGCTCCCGCGGCGACGAAGGCGCCGGCCAGGACGGGCCCGCCTTCGAGGAGTACGGAACGGATTCCCCTGCCGTGGAGCGCGGCGAGCAGGGCGCCGATGTCCAGGCCGGGGCCGGTGGAGGCGCGCGGCAGGCGCAGCACGGCGTCATCGGGGAGGTGTCCGGCGTCGGCGTCCTCGGCGACCGCGACCAGGGTGGGCGCGGTCGGGTCGAGGACCCTGGCTCCGGGCCGGACGGCGGTGGCGCCGGTGTCGACGACCACCCTGAGCGGCTGGGTGGCGCCCTCGATGCCGCGTACACCCAGCTGGGGGTCGTCGGCGCGGGCGGTGCCGGAGCCGACCACGACGGCGTCGGCCTCGGCACGCAGCCGGTGGACGTCGGCGCGGGCCTCGGGAGAGGTGATCCAGCGGCTGGTGGCGTCGGCGGCGGCGCTCCGTCCGTCGAGGGTCGCGGCGTACTTCCACAGGACGTACGGGCGGCCGAGGCGGACCGAGGTGAGCCATGCGGTGTTGCCCGCCTCCGCCTCGTCGGCGAGGAGGCCCTGCTCCACCTGGACGCCTGCGGCGCGGAGGGTGTCCGCACCGCCGGTGGCCTGCGGGTTCGGGTCGCCGACCGCGTACACGACCCGGCGTACGCCGGCCTCGACGAGCGCCTGGGCGCAGGGGCCGGTGCGTCCCGTGTGGTTACAGGGTTCGAGGGTGACGAGGGCCGTCCCGCCCCGGGCGCGCCCGCCGGCCTCGCGCAGGGCGTGGATCTCGGCGTGCGGTCCGCCGGCGCGCCGGTGAAAGCCTTCGCCGGCCTGTTCACCGGCGGCGTCGAGGATGACGCAGCCGACGACCGGGTTCGGGCTGGTGGCGCCGAGTCCGCGGGCTGCGAGCGTGATCGCCCGCCGCATGGCGGTTCTTTCGGCTGCGGTGGCCACCGGGTCCTCCTGCCTCTTCGGGCACGGACTCCGGGGCCTGTCGACGACGACAGATGAAACGGAACGCAACAGGGAACGCCGAGATCGTGGACATGGATGTGATCACCGGAAGAGCCCGGAAATCCATCCGTCGACGGCTGGCACACCTGTGACGGCCCGCCGCGCACTGCCTCCCATCCGGACTTTAACCGTCGGTCCAGGAATCCCACCTGGTCAACCGGCCGCTGGATGCGGACGGGTCGCGGACTATAACCGCCGGTTCGGAATTACACCGACCCCGGAGTGCGCTGCTGCTGGTACGGATCTCATTCTGCCACGGAGGGCAATGGTCCATACGGGTGTCCTCTGTGGAACAGCTCACAGATGACCGCCGTCCGCACCCGCCCCTGGGGCGAAGAGGGCGTCCTGGGCCGCGTCCCTGGCGGCGAACAGCGCGCCGCGCAGGACCGCGCCGCCGCCCAGCGTCCCGGCTCTGACCTCCGTGCGCAGCGGCGACATCCGGGCCAGCCGCTCCTCCACCAGCGCGGCGAGCGCGTCGCCGCCCGCGCGGCCGACCTCGCCCGCCAGGACCAGGCATCCGGGGTCGAGCACGGAGACCACGGAGGCGGCGCCGAGGGCGAGACGGTCGGCGAGCGCGGCCAGGAACGCCTCGCCGTCCGCATCCCCGGCCCGGAGCGCGGCCCGTACGGCGAGTGCGGCGGCCGGGCCCTGTTCGGGGGACCCGTCGCTCTCGGGGGGCCCAGCGGCGATGCCGTACCCGGCCGCCAGTTCGCAGACGGCGGCCGATCCCACCAAGGAGTGAAAACCTCCGTCGCAGTTGACCGACGAGGGAACCTTGGAGGTGCCGGGCACGGGGAGGAAGCCGATCTCGCCCGCTCCGCCCGAGGCGCCCCGGCGCAGCTTCCCGTCGAGCATGACGGCGGCGCCGATGCCGTGGCCGAGCCAGAGCAGGACGAAGGTGTCACGGTCCTGGGCGGCCCCGGTGCGGTGTTCGGCCACGGCGGCGAGGTTGGTCTCGTTCTCCACGAGCACGGTGGCGGACAGCCGCCGCTGGAGCTCCTTGACCAGGGCCACGTGCCAGGCGGGGAGCCCGGCGGTGCCCCTGAGCTCGCCGCTGACCGGGTCGATCAGGCCGGGCGCGCCGATGCCGACGCTGTGCAGCGGGGCCGGTCCCGCGGTGCGCGCGGTGCGCTCCACCGTCTCCACTGCCCGCTCGACGGCGCGCCGGGTGTGGGTGTCGCCGCCGATCGGCAGGGTGGCCTCGGCGAGCGTCGCTCCGAGCAGGTCGGCCACGACGACGGCCACGCTGTCCGTGCGTACGTCGAGGGCCGCGAGGTGCGCGCGGTCGGCGACGATCCCGTACAGCCGGGCGTTGGGCCCCCGGCGGTCCGCGCCGCTCTCCCCCACGACCCTGACCAGGCCCGCGTCCTGCAGCCGTTCCACCAGATCGGCGACCGTGGGCCGGGAGAGGCCGGTCAGGGTCTTGAGCTGAGTGGCCGTCAGCGGGCCGTCCTGCTGGAGCAGTCGCAGGGCGAGCCGGTCGTTGATGGCCCGGGCGGTGCTCGGGGATGCGGGCATGCCGGGATCCTTCCAGATCGCTGACGGTCCTCCACCAGGGGGGTTATTTATCAGGCAGGGTTCCTGATAGTTTACGGCCCGCACCGCACGACGGCGCCGGGCGGACCGGCGACCGGGCATTCCAGGGGAGGGCACGGCACATGACTACGGACCCATCGGTTCCGGTCTTCGGTACGGAGCAGATCAGGCGGGCCAGATACTCGGTCGCCGCGGTCTTCACCGTGCACGGGGCGGTGACCGGCAGCTTCGCGACCCGCGTGCCCTGGATCCAGGACCACGCCTCGGTGAGCGCCGGCCAGCTCGGTCTGGCCCTGGCCTTCCCCGCGATCGGAGCCTCGCTGGCCATGCCGCTGGCCAGCAGCGTCAGCCACCGGTTCGGGGCCAGGACCGCCCTGCGGGGACTCCTGGCGCTGTGGACGCTGGCGCTGACCCTGCCCGCGCTGGCCCCGAACCTGATCACGCTGTGCGCCGCGCTGTTCGTGTTCGGGGCGAGCGCGGGGATGTCGGACGTCGCGATGAACGCGCTCGGCGTCGAGGTGGAGAACAGGCTGAACAAGTCGATCATGTCCGGGCTGCACGGCATGTGGAGCGTGGGCGCCCTGCTCGGTTCGGCGGCGGGCACGGTCGCGGCGCACATCGGGGCGGACGCCAGGCTGCACCACACGCTGGCCGCGCTGGTGCTGACGACGCTCGGTCTGGTCGCCTGCCAGGGTGTCCTCGACCTGCGCAGCGAGCCCGACGAGGAGCCGCCGCCGCGCTTCACGCTGCCGCCGAAGTCCGCGCTGATCATCGGCGCGGTCGGCTTCTGCGCGGTGTTCGCCGAGGGGGCCAGCATGGACTGGTCGGCGGTCTACCTCCGCGACATCATGGGCAGTTCGGCCGGGCTCGCGGCGGCGTCGACCACGGCGTTCGCCCTGATGATGGCCATCGCCAGGATCTCCGGCGACAGGATCGTCGACCGCTTCGGCGCGGTGCGGACCGTACGGGCCGGAGGCGCCCTGGCCACGCTGGGCGGAGTCCTCGTCGTCCTGGCCCCCGGGCCGGCCGTCGCCCTGTGCGGCTTCGGTCTGCTGGGCCTCGGCGTGGCGGTCGTCGTACCGCTGGCGTTCGCCGCTGCCGGGCGCAGCGGCACGAACCCGGGCCGGGCCATCGCGGGTGTCGCCACCATCACGTACACCTCGGGGCTCATCGCGCCCTCCGCGATCGGCTCGCTGGCGGAGGCTACCTCGCTGCTGGTCTCCTTCGGCCTGGTCACGGTGCTGGCGTTCGGGCTGGTCCTGGGGGCGGGGGTGCTGCGGTCGGCCGACCGCAAGGTCGCGGAGGGCGGCGTTCCGCAGCCCGCGCCGACGGGCAGCCAGAAGGTCAGCTGACGGGCGGGCCGGGTGCGGGGCGGCGGCGAGGGCTCGCCCGCCGCACCCGGCCGCGGCGGGGGCGAGCACGAGGTCAGGACGGTGCGGCACTACCATGGCTCTGATCTTCTGCCGCGGATGGACCCTCTGGGCGGACCGCACACACCAATCAGGGAGCGACCATGGGCCTCGGCGTGCGCTGGACCTTGCACGGCGACGGAAAGACGCCCGCACCGGGGGCCGTGGTGCGCCCCGACGAGCGGCTCTCCTGGCCCCGCACCTTCGGTCTCGGCGCCCAGCACGTGGTGGCGATGTTCGGGGCGTCGTTCGTCGCCCCCGTCCTGATGGGGCTGGACCCGAACCTCGCGATCATGATGTCCGGTGTCGCCACCGCCATCTTCCTGCTGGCGACGAAGGGCAGGGTGCCGAGCTATCTGGGGTGCTCGCTCTCCTTCGTGGGGGTGGCCGCCACAATCCGCGCCACGGGCGGAACCAGCGCCACGGTCACCGGCGCGGTGCTGGTCGTCGGTGCCGTGCTGTTCCTGGTCGGCCTCATGGTGCAGCGCTTCGGCGCGCGGATCATCCACGCGGCGATGCCCCCGGTGGTGACCGGTGCCGTCGTCATGCTGATCGGCTTCAACCTGGCGCCGGTCACCGCGTCGACGTACTGGCCCCAGGACCAGTGGACGGCCCTGCTGGTGATGCTGTTCACCGGGCTGGCCGTGGTCTGTCTGCGCGGGTTCTTCTCCCGTATCGCGATCTTCCTCGGGCTCGTCTTCGGCTACGTCCTCTCCTGGGTGCTGGACCTGGTGTTCGGGAAGATCCACTCCCCGGCCGGCGGCGCCGAGGCCGTCGACCACTGGCGGCTGGACCTGTCCGCGGTGGCCGACGCCGACTGGATCGGGCTGCCGTCCTTCCACGCTCCGAGCTTCGAGTGGTCGGCGATCCTGGTCGCGCTGCCGGTCGTCATCGCGCTGATCGCCGAGAACGCCGGGCATGTGAAGGCCGTCGGCGAGATGACCGGCGACTCGCTCGACGACAAGCTGGGCACCGCTATCGCCGCGGACGGCGCCGCCTCCATGCTGTCCACGGCCGTGGGCGGTCCGCCCAACACCACGTACTCCGAGAACATCGGGGTGATGGCGGCGACCCGTGTCTACTCCACCGCCGCCTACTGGGCCGCGGCCTGCTTCGCGCTGCTCTTCGGCCTCTGCCCCAAGTTCGGCGCGGTCGTCGCCGCGATCCCCGGTGGGGTGCTGGGCGGCATCACCGTGATCCTCTACGGCATGATCGGCCTCCTGGGCGCCCAGATCTGGCTGAACGCCAAGGTCGATCTGCGCAACCCGCTCAACCTCGTGCCGGCCGCCGCGGGCATCATCATCGGCGTCGGCGGGGTCAGCCTGAAGATCACCGACAACTTCGAGCTGAGCGGCATCGCCCTCGGCACGCTGGTCGTGATCACCGGCTACCACGCGCTGCGCGCGTTCGCCCCCGCGCACCTCAAGACGCAGGAGCCCCTGCTGGACTCCGGCACGTCCCAGTACGACGAGAAGCCGCCGGCCGGCAAGGCCTGAGCAGGGCCCGGACCGCTCAGCCGGTGGCCAGCTCGTAGGCGTAGTCCGGGGTGAAGGAGCCGGCGGAGCCCTTGCAGCCGTCCGACTCCCCCGGCAGCTTCACCCAGAGGTAGGCGTCGATCCGGGCCTCTCCCGTCCGCGTCGTCGGGGCCCTGCCGAGCGCCCGGCCCGACGGGTCGCACCACTCGCCCTCCTTCGGCGCCCCGTTGCCGTTGCGGCTGGTGTCGATGACGGCGCCCAGCCGGGAGGGCCCGCCGAGCGCGGCGAGCACCCGCCGGGCGTACGCCGCCTCGTCGGCCGTGCTGTGGAAGTTGGACACGTTGGTGAAGATGCCGTCGCCGCTGGTCGCGGCTCCCGCCTCGCGGAGCGCCGCGGCCTGTTTCGCGACGCTGTGCCAGCCGGAGTGCCCGCCGTCGAAATAGACCCTGGCCCGAGGGTTGGCCGCGTGCAGCGTGCGGCCCGCACGGGCCAGGGAGGCGAAGCGGTCGGCCCGCTGCGCGGCCGACAGACAGTCCGACAGGGCTATCGCGTCCGGTTCCAGGATCACGATGACCGGACCGCTGCCGAGGCCCGCGGCGAAGTCCTCCATCCACGCGTCGTAGGCGTCCAGTCCGGGCGCCCCTCCCTCTGAGGCCCCGCCGCAGTCCCGGTCGGGGATGGCGTACGGCACGAGCACGGGCGTACGTCCCGCCGCGGCGGCCGCCGCCGTCACACCGCGGACCTGGCCCGTCACGGCACCCGGGTTGTGGGCGGGGAACCAGACCGCCGCGGGCTGCGCCGCGATCCTCGACTCGATCAGCGGGCGGCGCGGATCGCTCCGGTGGGCGGCGACCCAGTCCAGGACCTGGGACTGCGGATGGCGGTAGAGCGCGGTGATCCCCCCGGCACCGCGTGAGGGCTTCGCCGACGTGGCAGGGGCCCCGCTCGCCGGTCCCGTCCGGGCCGGGCGCGGGCTCGCCGAGGCCGAGGGCGAGGGCGAGGGCGACGCGGACGGCGCGGCGGACACCGAAGCGGTGGGCACGGCGGGCAGCCCTTCCAGGACCGGCGACGCCGTCGGGCCGGGACGGGCGGTCGTACGTTCGCCGTCCTCCGCCGCCGCCATCACCCCGGTCGCCGCACCGGCCACCACGACGGCCGATGCCAGCGCGGCCATCGTGTGGCGCCCTGCGGCGCGTCCGCGCCGCCACACCTCGGTCCTGCCGTGTTCCCGTACGCCCGACACCCCTCGTCCCCTCCTCCGGCGCCCGGTGTTCGCCCGTTCCGATGAAGTCTCCGGCCGGTCGGCGCCGTGGCGAGCCTATGGCTGGGACGCTGCCCGCATGGACCGGATCGAGCAGTTCGCAATTCCGGCCGGCGCGGCCGGCACGGTGACCGATGTGGGCACGGTGATCGAGCGGATGCGCGCGTTCCGCTCCGGCTGGCCGCCCGGGGACGGTGTGGCGGTCTTCAACCAGGTGTATCTGACGGTCACGGAGACCCTCGGCCGGCACATCGCCGACGGCTCGTTCACGGACCGGGAGGCCGTGTCCGCACTGGACGTGCGGTTCGCCGAGCGCTATCTGACGGCCGTCGACACGGCCGTGTCGGGCGGCAGTCCGCCCGCGTGCTGGCGCCCTCTCTTCCAGTACCGCCGCCATCCCGGTGTACGCCCGCTGCAGTTCGCGCTGGCCGGTATCAACGCGCACATCGGTCACGATCTCGCGCTGGCCGTCGTGGACACCTGCCGTACGCTCGGCTGCGCCCCGGCGGACCTGGAGGAGGAGTTCGACCGGGTGGGCGATCTCCTCGTCCTGCTGGAGGAGCAGATCCGCGAAGATCTGATGCCCGGTCCCGATCTGCTGGAGGTCGCCGATCCGCTGACCCATCTGGCGGGGGCCTGGAGCCTGGAACGGGCCCGCGAGGGCGCCTGGTCGGCGGCGAAGGTGCTGTGGCGGCTGCGCGCGTTCCCGCTGCTGGCCGAGGAGTTCAGGCAGCGGACGGACGGGGCGGTCGGTCTGGTCGGACGCTGTCTGCTGACACCCTGCGCCTGAGGGCACGCCTCCTCCCCGGCCGCGCGGCACGCTCAGAAGCTGTCGCCGTACCAGTGGACCGCGCCGGGAGCCGTGACCGTTGCCCGGACGGCGTCGGCACCGGCCAGCAGCGGGCGGGCCATCCCCGTCCGCGTCCCGGCGGCCGTGGGGTCCGCGAGCAGGGCGGGGAGCGCCGTCATGACCCCGGGGGTGGCGGGGAGCCGGACGCGCGCGCGGTGGTGCCCGGCCGCGAGGCCCCGCGCGGCGACCGCCCCCAGCAGGTCCGGCAGGCACGCGGAGTCGCCCGCGAACTCCCGCACCTCCGCGCACTCGCCCTCGTATCCGGCCACCAGCCATCCGCGGACCGCCCCGGTGCCCGGCGCCTCGGCGACCAGCGCCCGCTCCGGCGGGCCGTACCAGGCCGGGACGCGGACCGCCCAGTCCTCGTCGGTGCGCAGCGAGCTGAGGGGACGGGCCGCGTTGTACGCGGAGTGAAGGGCGCGGACGGTGTCCGCGTCGGCGGCCGTGGCCCCCCGTACCCGGTACGTCCCCGGCGCGGCCGTGCGCGTGATCGTCCCCTCCATGTGCCCGGTGGTGAACTCCTGCCACCCGGAACCCCGGTAGACCCCCGGCGTGCCGGTGAACAGCAGCGACCAGGCGCATCCCTCGGCCGTCATGGAGCGCTCGGCCCCGGCGAGCAGGCGGCGGACCAGCCCCTGCCCCCGCGCCTCGGGGCGGGTGGCGACGCTGCCGATGCCGCCGACGCGCCGCGGCGTACCGTGCGCGTCGCGGATCAGGCGCGGCACCCAGACGACGACCGCGTCGAGCCTTCCGCCGGCGGTCTCGGCGACGAACGTGCGGCGGTGACGGTCCGGGTCGAGGGCGTGGAGGGTGCCGATGTGCGGGGCGTCGAAGCAGATGTCCCAGAGCTCGCGCAGGGCCGGTTCGTCGGCCGGGGTGCTGGTCCGCAGCCGTGCGCTCACAGGGTGAGGTTCCCTTCGGTCCGGGCGGTGGCGCCGTCGGCCGGCATGGCGGTGCGCCGGGTGTCCCGCTCGACGCAGGAGGTGTGCAGGGCCGAGGCCAGCGCCCCGGGTGCGAGGTGGAGCGTGCCGCCGGTGAACCTGCTGCCGGTCGCGGCGTAGTGGTTGGTGCCGTCGGCGATCCGGATGTGGGCCGTGGCGGCATCGCCCGCGGTGCTGTGGAGCGCGGAGATGTCCCAGGTGACGGTGGCCGGTCCGGCGGCGCGGCCGAGGAACACCTTCGCGCTGTTGCTGCCCGTGAACCGGGCGCCCGAGGTGACGGTGACCGACTGGTCGCGGACGGCACTGACCTCGAACCCGGTGTCTGCGTACGTACCGCCGTCGATGCGCAGGTCGGCCGAGCCGACGGAGAACGGGGCGGAGTTCTCGGCGCCGCTGACCGTGCAGTCGGTGAACCGCACGGGGCCCGCGCCGCGCAGGATCGCGCCGTCGACGCCCGTGAACGTGCAGCGCACGAAGTGGACGGGCGTGGTGACCGGGGTCTGGACGAGGACGGCGGCCTTCGGCAGGTCGAACGAGCAGTCGCTGATGACCGTGGGCCTGCCGGAGCGGGTGGACCGCTGGGCGACGGCGAAGGTCCTGGCGGTGCAGCCCCGCACCTGCGCGCCGTCGGCGTTGACGGTGAGCGTGCCGGCCTGGTCGAACGTCGGGCGGGCGATGACGGTGATGTCTTCGAGGGTGAGGTCGGTGATCTTCGTGTTGGCCACGAACCAGGAGCAGACGTGTCGGCGTACGGTGATCCGCTTGGCGGAGATCCCCCACTGCGCGCCCGAGTTGGCGATGTCCATCAGTCCGGAGTTGCCGTCGAAGAGCAGGTCGTGCTCGTACTGGCCGTGGGTGGTGAACGGGTTTCCGCCCGCGTCGTCGCCGTCGCCGTGGCAGTTCACGACGGTGCAGTACGCGGAGGCGGTGAGGTCGTTGAGATGGCGGACGTTGCTGGTCGTGCAGTCCGCGACCCGGCCGTAGAGGCAGTAGATCTGCTGTGTGAGATAGCCCGCGCCGCCGTATTCGACCGTGGGCGGGTTCTTCAGGGAGCATCCCTCGGTACGGAACCGGGTGCACCAGCGGCGCATGACGACCGGCCAGAAGCTGCCGGTGGCATGGATGCCGGAGACGTCGCAGCCGACGGCGTACTCGAAGCTGACGGGGTGCGATCCGGTGTACTCGTCGTCCCCGGCGCCCTCGAAGACGAGATTGCGGATGTGGGTGTTCACCACCGGCTCGACCCGGGTCCAGGTGAGCGTGCGGCCCGCGGCGAGTTCCCAGCCGTTGAGGTAGCCGACGCGGATGTGACCGGCGTCGACGATCTCGGTGACCTCGACCAGTTTCTGCAGCTCGCGCTCGTCGCGTCCGCCGCCCGCCACCGGGTCGACCCGCACGGACCACCACTGGCCGGGCTCGAACGCCTGCGCGTCCGGGACCGGGAAGGTGTCGGTGAGCTCGATGACCTTCTTGGAGAGCGCGTGCTCGACCGTCGTGTCGGTGACGGTGCCGCGGAAGGAGAGGACGGCGCCGAAGGGGTTGTCGTGGGTGTTCTTCTCGATGTTGTCGGTGGTCATGCGGTGGCCGC